>CAZTGN010000121.1:0-8076 GCA_964613275.1 uncultured Conexibacter sp.
ACGCCGTCGCCGAGCGGGTGTTGGCGGCGCTCGGCGTCCGCGCCGGCACGTAGGCATCCGCGAGGCGGTCGCAAGCGACCGGCGGGCCTACGCGCAGGCGCCCCGCCGGACTCGATCAGCCGCCGGCCGCCTCCTCGGCCTCCGAGCGGCCGTTGGGGCCGGGCCCGCTCGCGGAGTCGGCTTCCCCCGCGGCCGCCGAGCCGGAGGGGTCGAGCCCGTCGCCTGCGGCCGGCTCCGCTTCCGCGGTCGCGGCCGAACCATCCCCGGGCTCCTGCGATCCCCCGACGGCGCCGTGGCGACCGTGGTCGTTGCCATCTCCGCCGGAGGGTTCCTCCACGGTCGTCCCGGAGCCGCCCGCGGGAGCAGTTCCGGCGCCGCCCGTCACCGCCGGAGCCGTCGTCGTCGTGGCGACGCTCGAGGTCGTCGGGTCCTCCTCGCCGGAGCCGCAGGCGCCGGCGAGGAGGGCGAGCGCGGCCACCGCCGCGGCAGTGGCCGCGCCCCGCCTCATCCGATCAGTTGTCGGGTCGGTAGGTGATCCCGTCGAGGAACCCGAACGTCGCGCAGTTCGATCCACCGACATTGAAAACGTTGACGTTGCCGGTCGTCGGGCTGATCTCGACGTGTCCGACGCCGCCGGAGCAGCGGATCACGTAGCTGCGGAACGTAGTCGGCCGGACCCCTGCGGGGAGCGTGAAGACGCTCGCGCTGGTGCCGTTGTGGAGGCCGCCCTGGATATTCACCACCCCGTCCTCGTCGACCCAGTACCCGGGCTCTGCCCAGTTGGCGCTGAATCGGCTCCAGTTGTTGAGAAGCGTGGCGGGCGTGAACGGCGTCAGGCCCTTCTTCTGGTAATCGGAAGCCGGGCTGCCGCCGAGGTTGCTGGCGTCGTCGGCGAGGTTCACGTGCGAGTTGTTCACGTTCGCCTTCAGCTGCTTGGTCGCCTGCTTCTTGGCGATCTGCTTGACCTTCGACTTGGTCAGCTTCGGGTAGATCGACCCGTCGTTGGCCGCGACCGCGGTCCCGACCAGCGCGAACGCCATCGCCGCCACGGCGACGATCAGTGCCGGCGACGGCGCCTTGTTGAGTGCTCTCATCGGTTTGACTCTCCTCCCGGGGACCCCGCTCCAGGCGGGGCGTTCGTTTGCTCGACCGTCCCAGCCTGCCCTGATCGGCGTGGCCTGTCAAGTGTCCCGCGAAAGCCTCAACGTTCGTCGTAGGCGGCCGAGAAAGCGAAAGCGCCCCACAAGTGGGGCGCTCTCGGGTACAGGGAGGAGAGTTATGTGTGTTGAGAGGGACCGGCCTTGGGGACGCCGCGATATGGGGCGGCGGCCGACCGGTCTTTAAGCTTGCGACCACTATACGAACACATGTCCGGCTTGTGTGTGAGTCCGGTCACACGCTCCCGGGAATTGCCCAACCAGCACGCTCGCAGCGGCTTCCGGGGCCGTTACGGTCTCGGGTCGTGGCCCGGTCCCGGCTCGACTCGCTGATCGCCGAACGCGGCCTGGCGCCGTCGCGGACCGCGGCCGCCGAGTCGATCAGGGCCGGACTCGTGCGGATCGGTCGCGGCGGCGAGCGCGCCCTGAAGCCCGGTCAGACCGTGCCCGACGACATCGCGATCGAGATCGAGGCGGGGCGCCGCTACGTCTCCCGCGGCGGGCTCAAGCTCGAGGCGGCGCTGGACGCGCTCGCGATCGACGTCGCCGGTCGTGGCTGCCTCGACGTCGGCGCGTCGACCGGCGGCTTCACCGACTGCCTGCTCCAACGGGGGGCGGCACGGGTGATCGCCCTCGACGTCGGTCGCGGCCAGCTCGACTGGTCGCTTCGCAACGACGAGCGCGTGACCGTGATCGAGGGAAGCAATGCCCGCGACCTCGACCCGGACGAGCTGCCCTTCCGGCCCCGGCTCGCAACGATCGATGTCAGCTTCATCTCACTGGCCAAGGTGCTCGGGCCGGTCGCCCGTGCGATCGCCGATGATGGGGAGGTGCTGGCGATGGTCAAACCGCAGTTCGAGCTCGGCCGCGGCCGGGTCAAGGGCGGCGTCGTCCGCGAGGCGGCCGAGCGCCGCGAGGCGGTCGCCGCGGTGATCGCGGCAGCGGCCGATGCCGGGCTCGGGGCGCTCGGGATCGCCGCCGCCGGGGTGCCGGGCCCGAAGGGCAACCGCGAGTACTTCGTCCGCTTCGGCACCGGAGCCGGGAGCGCCGGGATCGACGCCGCGATCGCGGAGGTCGTGACATGAGGCTGGTCTCCGTCCTCACCCACACGCGGCCCAGCAACACCGACCAGGCGCTCCTCGCCGCGGCCGCGGCGGCCGAGGAAGCCGGTTGCGAGCTCGTCGTGGTCGAGCGCGAGCGCGATCGCGGCCGCGAGCGCGGCGGCGTCGAGGGCGTCCGCTTCGCCGACGAGCTGCCCGCCGAGGCCGACCTCTGCCTGGCGCTCGGCGGCGACGGCACGATCCTCCGCGCCCTCCGTCGCTACGCCGGCGCCGGCGTGCCCGTGTTCGGGATCAACGACGGGACGGTCGGGTTCCTCGCCGCCGCCGAGGCCGAGCAGCTCGCGAGCGCGCTGCGACGGGCGCTCGCCGGCGAGTTCGAGACGGTCGAGCTCCCCGGGCTCGAGGTCGAGATCGGCGGCGTGGGCGAGATCGCCGTCAACGACGTCTCCTTCACCCGCCGGCCCCACCACCGCGTCGCCGAGCTCAGCTACAGCGTCGGCGGCAGCGAGGTCGGACGCGTCCGCTGCGACGGCCTCGTCGCCGCGACTCCGGCCGGCTCGACCGGCTACAACCTCGCCAACAACGGCCCGATCCTCGCCTGGGGCGTCGAGGGATACGTCGTCAGCTTCATCGCCCCGCACACGCTCACCGCCCGCGCGCTCGTCGTCGCCCCCGACGACGCCCTGCACGTGACCAACGTCGGCCACCGCGACTCCGTCGACGTCGGGATCGACGGGATCGAGTCGGGGACGCTCGCCCCCGGCGAGGAGGTGACGGTCCGCTTCCGCGACAACCTCGCGCTCCTCGCGCAGTTCGAGGGCGAGACGTTCTACCGGCGGATTCGCGAGAAGTTCGGCCGCCTGGCCCACTGACGGGCCGCGAGCCCGCGGCTCGGCGTCATCGGCCGGCTCACGGCCCAAGGCCGCGTCGCCGGCCTCTTCCTGGATCCGCGGGCTCGCGACCTCGTCAGTCGCTGACCGTCCCCGAGCCCGCGGCTCGGCGTCATCGGCCGGCTCACGGCCCAAGGCCGCGTCGCCGGCTTGTGTCTGGCCGGCATCCCCGATCCGTCGGCGGCGCGTGGTACCTAGGGTGGATGCTGCGCGAGCTGCGGATCGAGAACCTGCTCCTGATCGAGCGCGCCGAGCTCCGCTTCGGTCCCGGTCTCAACGTGATCACCGGCGAGACCGGGGCCGGCAAGACGGTGCTCGCGCGCTCGCTCGACCTGCTCTTGGGCGGGCGTCCGGGCGGCGGCATCGTCCGGCCCGGGGCCGGGGAGGCGTGGGTCGAGGGGACCTTCGAGATGCCGTCGGGGCTTCGCGCGGACCCCGGGCTGGCCGAGCTGGCCGAGCGGCTGCCGGCGGGCGATGAGGTGGTGCTGGCGAGGCGCGTCGGCGCCGGCTCCGGGCGCTCGTCGGCGTTCGTCGCCGGCCGGGCGGCCTCGGCCGCCGACCTGCAGGCGCTCGGGTCGCGGCTGCTCGCCTTCTACGGCCAGCACGAGCACCGGAAGCTGACCCTGGCCGCCGCGCAGCGCGAGATCCTCGACGGCTTCGGCGGCCACGGGGACCTCCTCGCCTCCTACCGCACCGCACACGGCGAGGTGACGGCGCTCGCCCGCGAGCGCGACGAGCTTCTCGCCCGCGAGGGGGCCCGCGAGCGCGACATCGACCTGCTCCGCTTCGTGCTCGCCGAGATCGAAGCGGCCGCGATCGATCCCGACGCGGTCGACGACATGGTTGCCGAGCGCGACCGCCTCCGTCACGCCGAATCGCTTCGCGCCGGCGCCGCGGCCGCGCTTGCCGCGTTCGCCGGCGGGGAGGACGGGGTCGGGGCGGCGGGCCTGTCGGCGGAGGCCGAGGCGGCGCTCGCGGGCGGGGCCGGCATCGATCGTGCCCTGGCGCCGCTGCACGAGCGGGCCGCGGCCGCGGCTCTCGACCTCGCCCACCTCGCGGCGGAGCTCCTCGCCTTCCGCCTCGCCGCCGAGGCCGACCCGGCGCGGCTCGAGGAGGTCGAGGCGCTCCTCGCCGAGGTCGACCGCCTCGCGCGCAAGCACGGCGGCGACGTCGCGGCGGTGCTCGGGCACGCGGAGCGCTGCCGGGCCGAGCTCGAGCGGCTCGAGGGTGCCGCCGAGCGCGGCGCCGAGCTCGGGGCCGCCCTGGACGCCGCCGAGGTCGAGCGCGACAAGCTCGGGAGGCGGCTCTCGAAGGCCCGCTCGGCGGCGGCGCCGAAGCTGCGCGATCGCGTCGAGTCGGAGCTCGCCGGGCTCGCGATGGAGGGCGCCCGGCTCGAGGTCGCCCTCGAGCCGGCGGCCGACGGGCACGGGCCGAGTGGCCGCGAGGCGGTCGAGCTGCGCGTCGCCGCGAATCCGGGGATGCCGATCGCGCCGCTGGGCGAGGTCGCATCCGGCGGCGAGCTCTCGCGGGTGATGCTGGCGCTGGCGGAGGCCGGCGCCGGCGGCGAGGTCGCGACGCTGGTCTTCGACGAGATCGACGCGGGCGTCGGCGGCAAGGTGGCGCGCCGGGTAGGCGAGCGGCTGCGCGCGCTCGTGGCGTCCCGACAGGTCGTCTGGAGCACCCACGTCCGCGTCGTCAAGGAGGCGGCTGGGGAGGCGACCGTCGCCCGCGTCGGCGCCGTCCGGGACGAGGCGCGCGAGGAGGAGATCGTCCGCATGCTCGGCGCCGAGGCCGACGACGAGGCCGCCGGCCGGCACGCGCAGGAGCTGCTCGCTGCCGCATAGCCGATAATCGCTTCCGATGAGCTCGGGTGGGAGGCTTCGCGCGCTGCTCACTCGGCACCCCAGGGCCGAGGTCGGTACCGACCCTGAGCGGACCGTGGTCGGCCCGGTCCGGCTCGGCAAGCGCACGAAGGACCTGGTCAAGCGGCTCGAGCTCGGCGAGATCGCCGTCATCGACCACGCCGACCTCGACCGGATCGCGGCCGAGGACCTGGCCGCCGCCGGCGTAGCAGCCGTCGTCAACGTCGCGTCGTTCTCCACCGACCGCTATCCGAACGTCGGCCCGCTGCTTCTCGCCCGCGCCGGCGTCGTCCTCATCGAGGCCGCGGGCGCGCCGCTGTTCGAGACGCTCGACCGCGGCGACGTCGTCGAGCTCGTCGGCGGCGACCTGCACATGGGAGGGGTCCGCATCGCGGCCGGCGTGCGGCCCTCGGTCGCCGAGCTCGAGCAGCGGCTGGCGGCCCAGCGGGCCCGGGTCGACACCGCGATCGCCGCCTTCGCGACGAACACGATCGAGCACGTCCGCGAGGAGAGCGGCCTGCTCTCGGGGGAGATCGCGCTGCCCCCGACGCGGACGCGGTTCGACGGCCGTCACGTGCTGATCGTCGTCCGCGGGCCCCGCTACCGGGAGGACCTCGCCGCCCTCAACGCCTACATCCGTGACGTCCGCCCGCTGATCATCGGGGTCGATGGCGGCGCCGATGCGGTCCTCGCGGCGGGGCTGAGGCCGGACGTCATCCTCGGCGACATGGACAGCGCCACCGACCGGGCGCTGCGCTCGGGGGCGGAGTTGATCGTCCACGGCTACCCGGACGGGCGCGCGCCCGGCCGCGAGCGGGTCGAGGAGGCGGCGCTCGAGCACCTGGTGATCCCCGCCCCGGGCACGAGCCAGGACGTTGCGATGCTGCTCGCCCACGAGAAGGGAGCCCAGCTCATCGTCATGGTCGGCGCCCACTTCAACCTCACCGAGTTCCTCGACAAGAACCGGGCCGGCATGTCGTCGACGTTCCTGACCCGTCTGCGCGTCGGCGAGACGCTCGTCGACGCCAAGGGCGTCAGCCGCCTCTACCGGCCCGGCATCGGCGCTCCCGGCATCGCGCTGTTCACGCTCGCGTTCGTCCTGGTGATCGCCGCCGTCATCATCGCCTCGCCCGGACTCGACAACGTCTTCGAGCTGCTCTGGATCAAGATCAGGGATGCGCTCGGTGGCTGAGATCAGCACGCCGGCGCGCCTGCGAGCCTTCCGCCGTCATGGGATATAGCGGCCGCTACCACGCCGCCTCGCTGGCGGCGGTGTTCATCGCGCTCGCGGTCGGCATCCTGATCGGGATCGGGCTCGCCGACGATGTCGTCTCGAGCGCTTCCGAGGAGCTCGAGGCGAGCCTCCGATCCGACCTGAAGTCGGCCGAGGGGGACGCGGAGGAGCTGCAGGGGGCGCTCGACCGCAGCGACAAGTTCGGCCAGCAGATCCTCGCCGAGGTGCTCGGCGGCCGCCTCGTCGGCCGCCGCGTGGCGCTGGTCGGGCTCGGCGGCGCCGACGTCGAGCTCACGAGCGCCACCCGCGAGGCGGTCGAGACTGCCGACGGCGAGCTCGTCGCGGTCGCCGAGGTCGCGCTTCCGCCGGACGAGGAGGCGCTGCTCGAGGATCTACCGGGCCGCTACGCGCGGCTCCGGCGCGACGGGGACCCGCTCGAGGCGATCGGCCGCGCGGTCGGCCGTCAGCTCTCCGGCGGCGGGCCGCTGATCGACGCGCTCGCGCCGGATCTCTTCGCGCGGTTCAGCGGCGACCTGCGCGGGGTCGATGCGATCGTCGTCACCCGCAGCCCGCCCGACGACCTCGCCGGCGCCGAGCGCGACGCCGCCGAGACCTTCGAGAACGCCCTGCTCGGCTCGGTCGCCGGCCCGAGCGTCGATGTCGCCGGCGCCGAGCTGACGACGACCGATCCGACGACCCTCGGGCCGATCATCGAGGCGGGGATCCCGACCGTCGACCATCTCGACCTGCCGGCCGGGAAGGTCGGCCTCGTCTACGAGCTGACCGGCGTCGAGGGCAACCTCGGGGTCAAGGACGAGGCCCGCGGCTACCTGCCCGACTTCGTCCGCCCGGCAGCCGGTCAGCCGTGACGATCGCCGGCCTCGTCCTCTCGGCGCTGCTGGCCCTCTGGCTCCTGCCCGCCTGGACGGCCGACATGCTGAGGACCGGCCTGGTCCGCGAGAACTGGCGCGGCCGCGCGGTCGCCTTTCCCGCCGGGGCGCTGGCGATCTCGGTGTCGATGATCGCGCTCGCTCCGCTCGCGGTCCTCAACGACCGCGCCGACCTCGATCTGCTCGAGCCCGACCTCGCCCGCTGGGCCACCTACGTGCTCGGGATCGCGCTGCTCGGCCTGCTCGACGACGCGCTCGGCCGCGGCGCCGCCGGCGACACCGCCCGCGGCTGGCGCGGCCACGCTCGCGCGATGCTGGCCGGGCGGCTCTCGACCGGGGCGATCAAGGCGGCCGGGGCGTTCGGCCTCGCCGCCTTCGCCGTCTCCGGGCTCGGCCGCGAGTGGCCCGGCTATCTCGCCGACCTTGCGCTCCTGTTGCTCGTCACCAACCTCTTCAACCTCGTCGACCTGCGGCCGGGGCGGGTCGAGAAGGCGCTCGTGATCGTGCTCGCCGGCGCCTGCATCGGCGCCTGGACGATCTTCCCGCTCCAGCTCCTCGGCGTCTTCATCGGACCGCTTCTGATCGGGGCGGCGCTGACGCTGCGCGAGCGGGCGATGCTCGGCGATTGCGGCGCCAACCTCGCCGGGGCGGTGGCCGGCGTTGCGCTGTTCGCGGCGCTCGGCACCGATGCCCGGCTGATCGCGCTGGCCGTCGTCGCGCTGCTGACCGTCTATGGCGAGTTCCGCTCGATCTCGGCCGCGATCGAGCGGCTGGCCCCGCTGCGGGCGCTGGACCGGATCGGGCGGCTGCCCGAGCCGGCTCCGTCGTCAGCGCGACCGCCGCGGTAGGTCGCCCAACCGCCGCCGTCCCGAGCGGGAGCCTCAGGACTCCTGTTGGATCTCCGCGGGCGAGCCGCGCGTAGTCGACCCGCTCCTCGAAGCGGGGGAGGCCGTCGTCGGGCACCGGCGCCCATGCCGGCGCG
>CAZTGN010000122.1:0-8070 GCA_964613275.1 uncultured Conexibacter sp.
CGGCTCGGTGCCACGCTGCTCCTGATCGAGGATCTCCACTGGATCGACCCGGCGAGCGACCAGTTCCTCGCCACGCTGGTCGCGGCGGTACCGGGGACGAGGACGCTCGTCGTCGTCAACATGCGTCCGGAGTACCGGGCGACGTGGATGGCGAGCTCTTCCTACCGACAGCTTCCCCTTCGCGGGCTTGGCCGTGCCGCGTTCGGCGATTTCATCGAGACGTTGCTCGGCAGCGATCCGTCGCTGGCCGGACTCGCCACCCTGATCGGCATCCGGACCGGAGGCAATCCGTTCTTCGTCGAGGAGGTCGTCCGCGAGCTGGACGAGCGCGGCGCCCTCAGCGGAGCGAGGGGCGGCTACCGCCTGGCCGGGGAGGTCGACGAGCTTCTGGTTCCGGCGACGGTGCAGTCGGTCCTCGCGGCCCGGATCGATCGGCTGCCCGATGCGAGCCGGGCAGCACTCCATGCGGCGGCGGTGATCGGCCCGGACTTCACGGCGGAAGTGCTCGACCGCGTTGCCGGCGACGAGGACGGGGCGGTGGAGGAGGCGCTTCGCGATCTCGTCACCGCCGAGCTCGTCCGCGAGACCGCCGCCCATCCGCGCCGCGAGTTCTCGTTCGTTCACCCGCTGACCCGCCAGGTGGCGTTGGAGACGCAGCTTCTGTCCGAGCGCCGTCATCTCCACAGGGCCGCGGCGGCGGCGCTCGAGGAAGCTGAGAAGGATCATCTCGACGAGAGCGCCGCGGCGATCGCCGAGCACCTCGAGGCAGGCGAGTGCTGGCTCGAGGCCGCGGGATGGCGGGCCCGGGCGGCAACCTGGGCGGGTCCGATCGCGCCGGGCGCCTCGCGGGAGCAATGGGAGGCCGTCGGCGAGCTCGACGGCAGGATCGGGGACGGGGCGCCCGCCGACGAATTGCGGATGGCCTGGCGCCTCAACGTGATCAACCACTCCTGGCGGCTCGGCGGCGACATCGAGCGGCTCCGTCGCCTGTATCGGGAGGCGCGCGCGATCGCTGAACGTCGCGCCGAGCGCGGGGCACTGGCGCTCCTGCACAGCATGCTGGGGCTGGCCGAGGTGACGATGACCGGGAACCTGGCCGAGTTCCAGCGCCTCACGGCGCTCACGCTCGAGCTCGAGGATCGCGTCGAGGACGTCGGGGCCCGGGTCAGCGCACTCGTCGGGACCGTCTATCCGGATTACCTCTCCGGCCAGTTCGAGGTCGGGCTCGCGAAGCTGGAGCGGATCCTGACGTTGACCGAATCAGAGCCGGACGCCGGCGCCGGACTGGTGCTCGGCCACCCCCGCGCCTGGGCGATCTCCTTCCGCGGCTGGTACCTCGGGAGCCTCGGCCGCTTCGAGGAGGCGCGAGCCGCGCTCGACGAGGGAATCGAGGCCTGCGAGCGGCTCGATCCCGAGTCGCTGATCTGGGCCTACAGCTGCTCGGGGGCCCTCGTCTACCTGGGAGAGCGGCCGGTCGACGACGAGGCGCTGGCCGATGCCGGCCACGCGGCCGAGCTGGCGGCCGAGATCGGCGACGTGTTCTCACGCAACGTTGCGCTCACCTGGCTGGCTTCGCTCCTGCGCCGAGCCGGCGAGCCCGAGCGCGCGATAAGGGTGGCGACCGAGGCGATCGAGCTGGTCGCCGACCGTGGCGTCGGCGTCGAGCTCGATCCGTTCTGTCGGATCAGCCTCGCTGACTCCTACACCGCGCTCGGCCGCATCGACGACGCGATCGACGCCGCCGACGGTGCGCTTCGGACGCTGCAGCGCTTCGGGATCAGCAACACCAGGCCAGCGGCGTCGATCGCTCTCGCCGAGGCGCTCCTCGGGCGCGGCGATGACGAGGCGGCCGTCCGAGCCGCTGAGGTCATCGACGGCGGCGTCAGGGAGGCCCGGCGAATGGGAATGCGGCCGATGCTCATCGAGGCCCTGCGAACGCGCGCGGCGGTCTGCGCGGCGGGTGGTGACGACGAGGGACGCCGCGAGGCGATCGCTGCGGCGATCGCAGGAGCGCGCTCGATCAACGCCATCGGGGCACTGAAGCGGCTCGATGCCGAGCCGGCGGTCGGGTCCTGAGCGATCGCCGGCCGGATGACGGGGGCCGCCACCGGCTCCAGCGAGCCCACCTGCCGCTCGGGAACCGACGCCCCGAGCCGCCGGGGGAAAGCCCCGATCAGCACCGACCCGATGCCGGCGGCCGCGAGCTCGGGGCCGAGAGGGCCGTTCGCGACCTCACGAGGCCGGACGTTCCTCCCGATCGGCCGGCTCGTGTCCCTCGGGCTCGAAGAGCCGGGTCCTGTAGGCGAGGACTACCGCCTGCACGCGGTCGCGGAGCCCCAGCTTCTGGAGGATGTGGGTGACGTGCGTCTTGACGGTCGTCTCCTCGATGTGGAGCTCCGCTCCGATCTCGGCGTTCGCGAGCCCCGCGGTGATCAGCCGGAGGATCTCCTGCTCGCGCTCGGTCAACTCGTCGAACCCCTCCGGTGGCTCGGGCCGCGCGACCCGCGCGAACTGCCTGATCACCCGTTTCGTCACCCCCGGTGAGAGCAGCGCATCACCGCTGGCGACCGTGCGGATGGCGGCGATCAGCTGCTCAGGGGGGTCGTCCTTGAGCACGAAGCCGCTGGCGCCCGCGCTCAGCGCCTCGTAGACGTACTCGTCGAGGTCGAACGTCGTCAGGATGAGGACCCGGGCGGTCGGGTCGGCAGTGAGGATGCGCCGGGTCGCCTCGAGCCCGTCGAGCTCGGGCATCCGGATGTCCATCAGGACCACGGTCGGGTCGCAGCGTGCGGCCTTCGCGACCGCCTCGAGCCCGTCGCGCGCCTCGGCCACCACCTCGATGCCCTCCTCGCCGGACAGCAGCATGCGGAAGCCGGCCCGGACCATCGACTGGTCGTCGGCCACCAGCACGCGGATCATCACCCGTCGCCCCCGTCGAGTGGAAGCCGCGCCCTGAGGACGAAGCCGGCCCCGCCCGCGGCGCCCGCCGTCAGCTCGCCGCCGTAGATCTTGACCCGCTCGCGGATGCCGACGAGGCCGTGGCCGCCGTCGGGGTCCGTTGCGGTACCCATGCCGTCGTCGCGGACCTCGATCTCGAGCTCGCCGGAGCCGTAGCGCACGGTGACGTCGGCGTGGCTCGCGCGCGCGTGCTTGAGCGCGTTGGTGAGGCCCTCCTGGACGATCCGGTAGGCGGTGAGGTCGAGCGCCAGCGGCAGCGGGTGGGGATCGCCGTCGGTGTGAAGCTCGACGGGCAGGCCGGCCTGGCCGACCTGCTCGAGCAGGGCGCCGAGGTCGGAGAGGCCCGGCTGCGGTCCGAGCTCCACCCCCTCGCCGTCGCTGCGCATGGCGCCGAGCAGTTGGCGCATCTCCGCGAGCGCGGTGCGGCCGGTGTGCTCGACTCCCGCGAGCGCCTCCCTCTCCGCCGGGTCCGTCTCGGCCAGACGGTGGCGCACGGCCCCGACCTGGAGCACCATCACGCTGACCGCATGCGCGACGATGTCGTGCAGCTCGCGCGCGATGCGGGTCCGTTCCTCGGCGACCGCGATGCGGGCGGCCGCCTCGCGGTCGCGCTCGGCCTGCAGCGCGCGCAGCTCCGCCGCCTCGGCCTGCTCGACCCGTCCGCGCATCGCGAAGCCGGCCAGCCAGCTGATCGCGAACAGCAGCGGGGTGACGGCGAAGTCGCCCGCGTCGCTGGTCGGATCGTTGTAGACGACGACCAACGCCCCGGCCACCACGATGGCCAGGCCGAGCCGCGCCTGAGCGGTGTCGCGGACGTTGCCGAGCAGGAACGCGGCCACGAAGCCGGCGACGAAGGCGACGGGGCTGTATGTGACCAGCCGACCGTCGACGAACGAGGCCGCCGCGGCCAGCAGCCAGACCGCCGCGGGAGCCGCGAACGGGAAGCGTCGACGCGCCAGGAGCGGCAGCACCACGACGGCGATCGCGGGTGCCGCGATCCAGGCCGAGGTCTCGATGTCCCGCGCCGGGTCATTCCTGGTCGCGACCTCGAGGACGCTCGCGCCCGACGCGATCAGGATCAGGGCATCGAGGCCGTACGCGCGGGCTAGGGACCAGACCCGGTTCACGCGCTGAACGTACTGGAGGGCCCCGGGGAGCCGCCTCCGACCTGGGTAGGAGACGAGATCGTCCCTCGCGACGATGAGGCGGACCCGCCGCGCGCCTACGGTCGCCGCATGGACTCGACGAACAGAGGAGAGGTCATGCAAGCCCCGGCGAAGAGCACCAAGGCACCCCGCAACCTGGCCGCCCGCATGGGTCGCTGGAGCGCCCAGCATCGAAGGAAGGCGTTCTTCGGCTGGCTCGCGTTCGTGATCGCGGCGCTCGCGATCGGCGCCGCCGTCGGGACGAGCACGCTCGCGGACGAGGACAGCGGCGTCGGCGAGTCCCGCCTGGCGGACCAGGCGGTCGCCGAGGCGTTCCCGGACGAGAACGCCGAGGAGACGGTGCTCGTGCAGGGCACGGACTCGGCGGCGTCACAGCCCCGCTTCAAGGCCGCGGTCGGCGACACGATCGCCGCGATCCGCGACGAGCCCGGCGTGAAGGGAATCACGAGCCCGTACGCCGAGAACGGGGCGGTCTCCGAGGACGGCCGCTCCGCCCTGATCAGGTTCGAGATCGCCGGCGGCGACGAGCTCGCCGGGGAGCGTGTGGACGACGTGCTGGCGGCCGTCGGCGAGGTCGACCGTCGCTACGGCGACCTCCGGATCGAGGAGTTCGGCTTCGCCAGCGCGGACAACGCGCTGACGGAGGCGTTCGAGGACGATTTCCGCAAGGCCGAGACCACCTCGCTGCCGATCACCCTCGTGATCCTCGTCCTCGCCTTCGGCGCCCTGGTCGCGGCGGGCATCCCGCTGCTGTTGGCGATCTCGGCGGTGGCGGCGACGCTCGGCCTGATCGGGCCCGTCAGCCGTTTGATGGCGGTCGATGAGGCGATCTCCTCGGTCGTGCTGCTGATCGGCCTGGCGGTGGCGGTCGACTACGCGATGTTCTACCTGCGCCGCGAGCGCGAGGAGCGGGCGGCGGGCCGCGGCCCCGAGGCCGCGCTCGAGGCGGCCGCCGCGACCTCCGGGCGGGCCGTGCTGATCTCGGGCCTGACGGTGATGGTCGCGATGGCCGGCATGTACTTCGCCGGGGCGGCGACCTTCGCGGGGTTCGCCACCGGGACGATCGTGGTCGTCGCCGTCTCGGTGCTCGGCTCGCTGACCGTGCTGCCCGCGGTGCTGTCCAAGCTCGGCGACCGCGTCGAGGGGGGGCGGGTACCCGTGATCGGGCGGCTCAAGCGCGCCGGCGCCGGCTCGCGGCTGTGGGGCGCGGTCGTCAACCGCGTGACGAGGCATCCGCTCGCGTCGCTGCTGATCGCCGGCGGGCTGCTGGTCGCGCTGGCGATCCCGGCGTTCTCGATGCACACCGCGCTGCCGGGCGTGGACACGTTCCCGCGCACGATCGGCGTGATCCGGACCTACGACCGGATCCAGGCCGCCTTCCCCGGCAACCAGCTGCCGGCGGAGGTCGTCGTCGAGGCGGACGACGTGACCTCTCCGGAGGTCGGAGCGGCGATCGAGGCGATGAACCGGCGCGCGCTCGCCGGCGGCGACTTCCAGGGGCCGGTCTCGGTCCGGATCTCGCCGGATCGGAGCGTCGCCGAGGTGTCGCTGCCGATCGCCGGCGACGGCACCAACGAGCGCTCGATCGCCGCCCTCGAGACGCTGCGCGAGCAGATCATCCCGGCGACGGTCGAGGATGCCGGCGCCGAGGCGTCGGTGACCGGCATCACCGCGTCCAACCAGGACTTCAACGACGTGATGAAGTCGAACGTCCCGTACGTCTTCGCCTTCGTGCTCGCGATGGCGTTCGTCCTGCTGCTCGTCAGCTTCCGGTCGATCGTGATCCCGCTCAAGGCGATCGCGCTCAACCTGCTCTCGGTCGGGGCGGCCTACGGCGTCCTCAAGCTCGTCTTCCAGGACGGGCACCTGGCCGGCCTGCTCGGCGTCGAGTCGACCGGCGCGATCACCTCGTGGCTGCCCCTGTTCCTGTTCGTGGTCCTGTTCGGGCTCTCGATGGACTACCACGTCTTCATCCTGACCCGGATCCGCGAGGCGGTGGACGCCGGATCGCGGACCGAGGAGGCGGTCGTTCACGGCATCAGGTCGACCGCGGGCGTGGTCACGAGCGCCGCGGTGGTGATGGTCGCCGTCTTCTCGATCTTCGCGACCCTGTCGATGATCGAGTTCAAGCAGATGGGGGTCGGCCTCGCCGTCGCCGTCCTGATCGACGCCACCATCGTTCGCGGCGTGTTGCTGCCGGCGGCGATGGTGCTGCTCGGCGAGCGCAACTGGTGGCTGCCGCGCCGGCTGCAATGGCTGCCCCGCATCTCCGATCGGGAGAGCACCCCGCAGGCGGAGTCGAAGGCTGAGCCTGCACGCGCCTGACTGCGGCGACGCAGCTCGGTGCCATGCGGCGCCGGGGCCGCGCTCCCTCGTGGCCCGACGCCCGGGAGTGCCCCGCGGAGCACTCCCGCCCGGCAGCCGGGAAGCAACCCCCTACAGCGTCGCTGCGGCCTCGAGCCCCTCGAGCACGGCTTCCTCCACGGTCCTCGGCGCCAGGCAGTCCCCGATCAGGACCGACTCGATGCCGTCGGCCGCGAGCTCGGGGCCGAGGGAGTCGTTTGCGACCTGCCCCTGGGCGAGGACGAGCGATGCCGCGTCCTCGACGATGATCGGCTCGCCGCTGACGGTGTGCTCGAAGTACACGGTCTCGTCATCGGCCCCGTAGAGCCGCGCCATCGGGATGATCGTGATGTGGCGCCGGTGCAGGTCGGCGATGAGGCCGTCGCGCACGTATTGCTGGATCCGCTGCCCGGGCATGTACCCGTTGACGGCGAGCGTGACGGGGCTGCGCGTCAAGGACGCGTGCAGCGCGACCCCGGGGCCGACCCAGTCGCAGGGCCAGTCGGCAACGACGACGTGGCCGTCCGGGAGCTCGGCGCCGCGCAGCAGCTCCCAGGCGTCGAGGACGGTCGGGCTGCCGAGGATCTCGAGCTCGGGCCGACGGGGGAGGCCGCCGGTGGCGATCACGACGACGTCGGGCCGCTCGCGCTCGATCAGCGGGCGGTCGACGCGGGAGTCGAGAACGATCCGGGCGCCGGCGCTCTCGGCCTCGTAGTGGAGGTTGGTGGCCACGCCGCCGAACTCCGCCCGGCCCGGGAGGCGCTCGGCGAGCAGCACCTGTCCGCCCACGTGCCTGCCGGCCTCGTGGACGGTGACGTCGTGGCCCCGGGCGGCCGCGACGGCGGCGGCCTTGAGCCCGGCGGGCCCGGCGCCGGCGACGAGCACCCGGCGGGGCCGCGACGCCGGCTCGAGGGAGCCGAACCGCAGCTCGCGACCGCGTTCCGGATGCTGGATGCAGGAGGTCGAATAGCCGGCGTGGAAGTGGCCGATGCAGGCCTGGTTGCAGGCGACGCAGGCGCGGATCGCGTCGAGCCGCCCGTCGAGCGCCTTGCGCGGCAGCTCGGGGTCGGAGATCAGCGCCCTGGCCATCGCGCAGGCGTCGGCCTGGCCGGCCGCGAGCACCCGCTCGGCCTGCTGGGGCTCGTTGATCCGCCCGGCGACGATCACGGGGATGTCGACGACCGACCTGACCCGGGCCGCCAGCGGGGCGACGTAGGCGTTCTCGACGTGCATCGGGGGGACGATGTGATCGGAGCCGGCCAGCGTCGCCGACGTCCCGACGATGACGTTGACGTAGCTGAGCATCCCCTCCGCAGCGAGCGCGCTGATCGCGGCAACCGACTCATCGGGCTGCAGGCCGTCGTGGGAGAGCTCATCGACGCTGATCCGGAGGCCGACGATGGCACCGCCGCCGACCGCCTCGCGCGCGGCGGCGACGACCTCCCGCAGGAACCGGACGGGCTCGCGACCGTATGCGTCGTCGCGGTCGTTGAGGCGTGGGTTGAGGAACTGCGCCGGCAGGTAGCCGTGGCTCGCGACGACCTCGACTCCGTCGAATCCCGCGCGCACGAGCCGGTCGGCCGCGCTCGCGTAGTCGGCCACG
>CAZTGN010000123.1:0-8051 GCA_964613275.1 uncultured Conexibacter sp.
GTCGTCGACGCGACGACCGGCCAGAACGGACTCCGGCAGGCGAAGGTGTTCGGCGAGGCCGTCGACCTGACCGGCGTCGTGCTGACGAAGCTCGACGGGACCGCCAAGGGGGGCATCGCGCTCGCGATCGCCGGCGAGCTCGGGATCCCGGTGAAGCTGATCGGCGTGGGCGAGGACATCGAGGACCTTCGCCCCTTCGACGCCGAGGAGTTCAGCCGCGCCCTGGTCGGCCGCTGACCGGAACCGGGTGAGCGAGGGGGCCTCCGCGCTGCCCAACGCTTACGCTGGCCCCGTGTTCGACCAACTCTCAGAGCGCCTGCAGGGCACGCTCTCGGATCTGCGCTCGCGCGGCAAGCTGAGCGAGGCCGACGTCGACAAGGCGATGCGCGAGATCCGCCTCGCCCTGCTGGAGGCCGACGTCAACTTCAAGGTCACGAAGCAGTTCGTCGCCGACGTCCGCGAGCAGGCGATCGGGGCCGGCGTCCTCGAGAGCCTCGATCCCGGCCAGATGGTCGTCAAGGTCGTCAACGAGCAGCTGGCCGAGCTGATGGGCGGATCCGGGCGCGAGCTTGCGTTCGCGGCAAAGCCGCCGACCGTGATCCTGATGGCGGGCCTGCAGGGCTCGGGCAAGACGACCGCGACCGCGAAGCTCGCGAAGCACCTGATCGACGAGGGCAGGACCGCCGCCGTCGCCGCCTGCGACACCCAGCGCCCCGCCGCCGTCGAGCAGCTCGAGCGTCTCGGCGGGCAGGCCGGGGCGACTGTCTACTCGCAGGGAACCGAGCGTGATCCGGTCGACATCGCCGAGTGGGCGCTCGGACAGGCGCGGGCCGATGGCCTCGACGCGCTGATCATCGACACCGCCGGGCGCCTCCACATCGACGAGGAGCTGATGGCCCAGCTGGCTGAGATCAAGAAGCGCACGAAGCCGCACGACGTCCTCCTCGTCGTCGACGCGATGACCGGCCAGGATGCCGTCAACGTCGCCGAGCAGTTCGCCGCCGTGACGGAGTTCGACGGTGTCCTGATGAGCAAGCTCGACGGCGATGCCCGTGGCGGCGCCGCGCTGAGCGTCAAGGCCGTCACCGGCAAGCCGATCCTCTACGCCTCGACCGGCGAGAAGCTCGATCAGCTCGAGCGCTTCCACCCGGACCGGATGGCGCAGCGGATCCTCGGCATGGGCGACGTCCTGTCGCTGATCGAGAAGGCCGAGAAGGACATCGACGCATCCGAGGCCGAGGCGCTCGAGCGGAAGATCCGCCAGGACCAGTTCACCCTCGAGGACTTCCTCGGGCAGCTCAAGCAGGTGCGGAAGATGGGGCCGCTGTCGAGCGTGCTGGGGATGATGCCGGGCATGGGCAAGGCGATGAAGGAGCTGCGCGGAGCGAACATCGACGACCGCGAGCTCGATCGGCTCGAGGCGATCATCCTCTCGATGACGCCCGAGGAGCGGGCCGACCCGGACGTGATCCGGGGCTCCCGGCGGCGGCGGATCGCCGCGGGCTCGGGGACGAACGTGCAGGCGGTCAAGCAGCTGACCAGGCAGTTCGAGCAGATGCGGAAGATGATGAAGGCGATGGCCTCGGGGAAGATGCCGAGCCCGGAGTCGATGCTCCGCGGCCAGCTCGGGGCGCGGCGGCGGTGACGGCCCCCGGGCGGGGCCTGTAACCTGCGCCGCCGTCACATGGCAGTGAGAATCCGACTGAGACGAGCGGGCTCCTCGAAGAACCCGATCTGGCGCATCGTCGTGGCCGACAAGCGCTCCCCGCGCGATGGCCGGACGATCGAGACGATCGGCAGCTACAACCCGCAGACCGAACCCTCCGAGATCACGATCGACACCGAGCGCGCCCGCCATTGGCTCGACCATGGCGCCCAGCCCTCGCCGACCGTCGCCAAGCTGCTGCGCACCCGTGGCGTCGACATCGGCGCCGGCACCTGATCGGCCGGGCCGTGCGCGAGCTCGTCGAGTTCCTCGTCCGTGCGCTCGTCGAGCAGCCGGAGCGCGTCGAGGTCGAGGAGTTCGAGGAAGGCGGCGACCTCGTCCTCGAGGTGTCGGTCGCCGAGGACGACCTCGGCCGGGTGATCGGTCGCGGCGGCCGCATCGCGAATGCGATTCGCACGGTCGCCCGTGCCGCCGGCGCCCGCGACGACCGCCGCGTCATCGTCGACATCCTCGATTGAGCCTCCGCCCCTCCGTCGCCCGTCTCCGATGCGGGCGGTCCTCGCCGCGCTGCGCCGGGAGCGCGAGGGCGTCGAGCTCTAGGCTGAGCCGACTCCGAGCTCTGCCGACAGCTTCCGGAGATCGATAGGCGACTTCGAGGCGCGCCGTCCGGCTCAGCCTCCTTGACGCCGATCAACCGAGAGCTCCTTCGCGCGCGAGACTGCAGAAACGTCCCCGGGGAGGACGTCCGCGCTATCTCGCGGAGCGGGGCGGTGGCCGACCGGCGGGGTGATCCCCGCCGACCTGGCCCACGGTGCTCGCAAGATGGAGGTCGGACGAACCGAAAGTGTCGGCACATCTCGGAGTCCGTCCACTCTAGGCTGCGCGCGCGATGCGGCTCGACGTCTTCACCCTGTTCCCCGAGTGGTTCGACTGGTTCACCGGGCAGCGGCACGTCAAGAACGTCGTCGCCGCCGGGTCGGAGCTGCGGTTCATCGACTACCGGGAGACGACGCCGCTCGGTGCCGGACAGGTCGACGACTCCCCCTACGGCGGTGGGGCCGGGATGGTGATGCGGGTCGATGTCGTCGACGCCGCCCTGCGCGCCGCCTACGGCGAGCGGCCCGCCGACCGGCGGATCGTCCTGCTCTCTCCATCGGGTCGGATGTTCGACGAGGAGCTCGCGACCGAGCTCGCGGCGGAGCCGGAGCTGGCGCTTCTCTGCGGCCGCTACGAGGGGGTGGACGAGCGCGTCCGCGAGCACCTCGCAACGGACGCGATCTCGATCGGCCGCTATGTCCTCGCCGGCGGCGAGCTTGCCGCGATGGTGGTCGCCGACGCCGTGCTGCGGAAGCTGCCGGGCGCGCTTGGCCACGCCGACAGCGTCCACGAGGAGTCCTTCAGCGAGGCGCTCGGCGGGCATCCCGAATACCCGCACTACACCCGCCCGGCCGGCTACCGCGGCTGGGAGGTGCCCTCCGTCCTGCTCTCCGGCGATCACGATCGGGTCCGTCGCTGGCGGCTCGAGCGCAGCCGCGAGCGCGGTCGCCGTGGGGGCGACGGCTCTTAGCTACTATTCCCCGCCGCGCGGCCGCCCCGATGATCGGGGCCGTCCCCGGTGCGTGGGCTGCCGACCGGGATCGCCGTCCCGGCGGCGGTGATACGCGGAGCCAATCCCCGATCCCCGATCCTCAATCCCCGTGAGCACGATCATCCAGAGCCTCGAGCAGGAGCAGTTGCAGTCGCGGCCGCGGTTCGCCGCCGGCGACCGCATCCGCGTCCACTTCCAGGTGATCGAGGGCAGCCGCGCCCGCACCCAGGTCTTCGAGGGTGTCGCGATCAAGCGCCAGGGCAGCGGCCTGCGGGAGACCTTCACCGTCCGCAAGCAGTCCTTCGGTGTCGGGGTCGAGCGGACGTTCCCGCTCCACTCCCCGAAGATCGAGCGGCTCGAGGTCGCCGCCCGCGGCGATGTCCGCCGCGCCAAGCTCTACTACCTGCGCGACCGGGTCGGCAAGGCCGCCCGCGTAGCCGAGCGCCGCTGGGGAATCGACGAGGGCATCCTCGGAACCGAGCAGGACGCAGCCGTCGACGCCGAGGGCGCGACCCAGGTCGAGGCGCCGCAGGCCGTTCCGGCCGAGGGCGACGACGGCGAGGAGACCGTCCGCGAGGTCGAGCAGGTCGAGGAGTCCGACGCCGACACCACGTCCGACGCGCCCGACGGCGACGCCGACGCCACGTCCGACGCCGAGGCCACGCCGGAAGCGCCCGAGTCCGACGGCGAGCCGGAAGCGCCCGAGTCCGACGCCACGCCGGAAGCGCCCGAGTCCGACGGCGAGCCCGGTACCGAGTCCGAGGTTGAGGCAGAGGTCGAGCCCGCGTCCGAGGGCGGGGAGCAGGAGGCTGCCGCCGAGAGCGAGCCGGCAGGGGAGCCGGAGGGAGGAGTCGCGGCGTCGGCCCCCGATGCCGGCGCAGACGACGGGGATTCGCGGCGGGACGGCTGAGCCGCCGCCTACCGTCATGCCGCGTCCGAAGTCGACGCTCGGTGCGATCGTCGAGCTGGTGGTCATCGTCGCGTTCGCGATCGGGCTGGCGTTGCTGATCCAGGCCTTCGTGGTCAAGCCGTACCAGATCCCGACCGGCTCGATGCTGCCGACCCTCGAGGTCGGCCAGCGCGTGCTCGTGCAGCGTGTCGGCTACCACTTCAGCGATCCCGAGATCGGCGACATCGTCGTCTTCCACCCGCCGAAGGGCGCCGACACGACCGAGACCTGCGGGGTGGAGCCGCTGCCACCGGGCGAGGCCTGTCCCGAGCCCGTCGACGAGCCCGCCGACACCAACTTCATCAAGCGGGTCGTGGCGACGCCGGGAGACACGCTCAGGATCGAGGACGGTCATGCGATCGTCAACGGCGAGCCGATCCCCGACGACTTCATCAAGCCGTGCGGAAGCTCGCGCGGCTGCAACCTCCCGAGGGAGATCACGATCCCGCCCGACCACTACTTCATGATGGGCGACAACCGTGGCGCCAGCGACGACAGCAGGTTCTGGGGGCCCGTCCCCAAGGACTGGATCATCGGCGAGGCGTTCGCCACCTACTGGCCGATCAACCGGATCGGGCTTCTCTGAGCCGGCCTCGCCGGCGGTGCGGGCGGGGTGAAGGCGAAGAAGCGCCGCCGCCCGGACGGACGGCGGACCGCCTGGCTGTTCCGCTTCGACCAGCAGTTCGGTCGCCGGTTCGTCGCCGGCGCCGACGAGGCGGGTCGCGGCTCGCTCGCGGGCCCGTTGGTCGCGGCCGGCGTGCTGCTCGACTATCGCTGCCTGACGACCGAGGTGCGGCGATCCCTCGCCGGGCTCGACGACTCCAAGCGCAAGACCGAGGCGGAGCGCGAGCGGCTCTATCCGGCCGTGCTCGGCGCCGCCGCCCGGGTCGCGGTCACCGCCCGCTGCCCGGGCGGGATCGACTCGCGCGGGCTCCATGTCACCAACCTCGACGCGCTCGCCGACATGCTCGGGAGGGTCGCGGTCCCGGGCGCGGTCTGTCTCAGTGACGGCTTCCGCCTCGGCTCCCGCTGCCGGGTCGAGCACGAGGCCGTGATCGAGGGCGATGCCCGCAGCGCGGCGATCGCCGCCGCCTCGGTCATCGCCAAGGTCACGCGGGATCGCTTCATGCGCCGCGCCGCCGACGCCTACCCGGGCTGGGATTTCGCCGACAACGTCGGCTACTCCTCGCCGGGTCACCGCGAGGCGATCACGCGGATCGGGATCTGCTCGCTGCACCGGCGGTCGTTCGCCTCGACCGCGTACAGCCAGCTCGAGCTCGGCACGGCGTAGCCGGCGAGGCGAAGCCGGCGATGGGCGTCGGCACCGAGGCGGCGTCGCTGCCGCGACGACGCTCGATCAGAACGCTCCCGGGATGTGTTCGATGGCGACGGGGCGTGAGCCGTCGAGGCTGACGCCGATGACGTCGAAGCGGATCGAGGCGTAGCGGGGCGGCAGGCTCTCCGCCAGCCACGCACGGGCGAGGCGGCGGACCTGCATCTGCTTGCGTCGCCCGACGGCGTGGGCCGGCAGCACCGGGCCGGCTGGGGCGCCGAGCCGGGTCGTCTTCACCTCGACGAAGACCAGCGTCTCGCGGTCGATGGCGATCGCATCGAGCTCGCCGAACCGGGTCCGGCAGTTGCGGGCGATGATCCGCAGGCCGGTGCGCTCGAGGTGCCGGCAAGCGGCCTCCTCGCCGATCCGGCCGGCCTCGAGCCGCGCCTTCGTCATCTTCGGTGGTCCTCCATCGCCGTGATGCTGGCGGGGCGGTCGTGACCCGTGGGTACGGGAATGTGCCGGAACGCGTCGCAACCGTGCCCGGGCGCCGGCTTCTCACCCGGCGCCCGAGAGTCGGCACCACCTCGCGCGAGAGTCGGCACTTCGTTGCGCCACAGGTGCGCCGCCGCCGCCTAGCTTCGGCATCGTGCTAGCGCGAACCAGGACCCTCGCGATCGTCGGCATCGACGCGACAGCCGTCGATGTCGAGGTCGACATCCACCGCGGCCTGCCGGCGTTCACGCTCGTCGGCCTGCCCGACGCCGCGGTCCGCGAGGCACGCGAGCGGGTCCGGGCGGCACTCGTCAACAGCGGGTTCGAGTTCCCGCTGCAGCGGATCACGGCCAGCCTCGCGCCGGCGGACCTCCGCAAGGCGGGGCCCGGGTTCGACCTGGCGATCGCGGCGGCGGTCATGGTCGCCGGAGGGCAGCTCGAGGGCGCTGCGCTGGAGCGCTGGTGGCTCGCCGGGGAGCTCGGGCTCGACGGATCGATCAGGCCGCTGCCGGGCGTGCTTGCGATGGCGGAGCGGATCGAGCGCCTGGGCGGCGGCGGGCTCGCGGTCGCCGCGGCCAACGCGACCGAGGCACGCCTGGTCGAGGGACTGCGGGTGGCCTCCCTGGGCAACCTCCGTGACCTCGTCGCCCTCGCGTCCGGCGAGGTCCCGCAGGAGCCCGCACCGGGGCCGTCGCCGGTCCGCGGCGGCGCGCCGATGCCGGATCTCGCCGACCTGAAGGGGCAGCCCGGCCTCCGCCGCGGACTCGAGGTCGCCGTGGCGGGCGGGCACGCGGCTCTCGTCGTGGGTCCACCGGGCGCCGGCAAGTCGCTTGCGGCGCGGCGGTTGCCTTCGATCCTGCCGCCGCTCTCGCGCCGCGAGGCGATCGAGGCGACGAAGATCGCCAGCGTCGCCGGTCGGCCGTGCCGGGACGGGACGCTGGCGTGCCGCCCCTTCCGCGCTCCGCACCACACGATCTCGACCGCGGGGCTGGTCGGCGGCGGCAGCCCACCCCGCCCCGGCGAGATCACGCTCGCCCATCGCGGCGTTCTCTTCCTCGACGAGCTCGGCGAGTTCTCCCGCCCCGCGCTCGAGGCGCTGCGACAGCCGCTCGAGGACGGCGCCGTGACGATCGCCCGGGCGCGTGGAACCGTTCGCTTCCCGGCCCGATTCCAGCTCTTCGCGGCCGCCAACCCCTGTCCCTGCGGCCACGGGGAGAGCTCGCCGTGCTGCGGCTGCCGCCCCGAGCGGATCCGCTCCTATGCGGCGAGGCTGAGCGGCGCGCTCGCGGACCGCTTCGACATCGCGCTCGCTGTCGAGCAGCCCTCGGCCGCAGCCCTCGACGGCGACCGGGGCGAGTCGTCCGAGGTCGTTGCCGCGCGGGTGATGGATGCCCGCGAGGTGCAGCGCGAGCGACTCGGCGAGGGCCGGATCAATGCGGCGATGAGCGACCGTGACATCGCCGAGACAGCCGGGCTCGATCGCGGCGCCCGGAGGCGGTTGGTCGACGGCTACTCGGGCTCCCGGCTCAGCGGCCGTGGCTGGACGCGGGTGATCAAGGTCGCGCGGACCTGCGCCGATCTCGCCGGGTCACGGGTCGTCACCGCCGACCACGTGGACGAGGCGCTCTCGATGCGCCGGCGTGGTGCGAGGTGAGCGCCGCGACGGCGGCGACCGGCGGCGGTGCGGTCGACGGGCCGGGCCCGGGCGCGGCCTGCCCCGTTTGTGCCCGGCGCGGCTTCCTGCTCAGCGGGCTCTCGGGCCACGTCGAGCGGTCGGTCGGCAACCGTGCCGGCGCCCGGGCGCGCGATCTTCTCGCGCTCAGCGACGAGCGCCTCGCCGCTGCGATCGCGCCGGGCGACTGGCGTCGGCACCTGCGCGAGGCCGGGGCCGCCGCCAGGGTCGCCGCCGGTGAACGCGACGACCGGCGACGGACGGGTCCGGTGGTGCAGCGACGAGCGGGCGCAGCGCGACCGTGCGACGACGGCCGCGGCGGCGGGAGCGGGGGCTGGAGCGTCTGCGCCCACTCGCCGCTGCCGGCAGCCCTGGACGTCCTCGAAGCGTCGCGGCCGCATGCCCTGT
>CAZTGN010000124.1:0-7959 GCA_964613275.1 uncultured Conexibacter sp.
CCGGTCCCGCCGCGCCGCACGAGGCCATCGCGGCGCCCGACCCGAGCGGGACCGCGAAGCTCGACACGGCCGGCTGGGATGGCGGCTCCTACGAGGCGGTCCTGATCGCCGGCGACGGCGCCGAGGTCGCCCGCGTCCGCTTCCAGCTGCGCGACCCCGAAGCCGAGCTCGACCTGGCTACCGACAGGCGGACCTACGGGCGCGGCGAGCCGATCGGGGTCTCGTGGACCGGGGCGCCCGCCAACCGCTGGGACTGGCTCGGGGTCTTCAGAGCCGACGCCCCCGATCCCGATACCGACGACTACCTGATCTGGGCCTACGCCGGCGGACACGCGGCGGGGACCGTGCCGCCGACCACCGCCGGCTCGACGACGCTCGGCCGCGAGAGCCAGGGAGCTCCGTGGCCGCTTCCGCGCGGCGACTACGTCGTCCACTACCTGCTGGCCGACGAGTACGAGTCGGCCGGCAGCGCGAGGTTCCGCGTCCGCGGCGGCGGGTAGGCGCCGAGGGCCCCCGTCGGGTCGCGACCTCGATCGTGCGCCCGCGCCTGTCCGCGGGGCGGCGATGCCCTACGGCTGGGCGGGTGGGCCGAGGTCCGCCTGCCGGCAGGTCCAGCCCTCGGGCATGCGGCCGGAATCGATCAGCTCCTGCAGCTCGGCGCTCTCGGAGGCGCTCAGGGTCTCGTCGGCGCTGCCGTAGAAGATCGGCTCCTCCTTGCCGTTGTGGGCGGCGAGCAGGACGAGAAGCTCGCGACAGGCGGGCGTCAGAGAGCCCTCGGAACCGTCCCGGTCCAGCTTCGCCTCGATCGCGTCGAGCCGGCGCCAGATCTCCCCGTGCTCGCGCAGCATCACCATCGTCGGGATCGCCAGATCCGGCTCCATCGGGGGGAACAGGAACTCCTCCTCGAGGTAGATGTGACGGCGCAGCGCGTCGATCGCCCGCTGCAGCGATTCCACCCGCTGGCGATCGTCGAGCTGCTCGGAGCCGAACCCCTCGATCCCCGCGTCGATCTCGTGGTGCTCGCGCTCCAGCGCCGCGCCCAGGGTCCCGGGTTCCATCTTCACCACCTTCCGCCGTCGATTGCCGGTGAACGGGTCCGCTCCCGCGCGGACGGCAGGGACGATACCCGGGGGGTGACACCGTCGTGAGCCGCCCGGTCGGTCTGCGGCTGCGGTCATGCTCTCGGCCGATGGCGGTTCAGCGTCGCGTCGTGCTCGTCACCGGTGCCTCGTCGGGGATCGGGGCGGCGGCGGCGCGCCTGCTCGTCGAGCGCGGCCACACGGTCGTCGGCGTGAGCCGGCGCGGTGAGGCGCCCGCCGGCGTCCTCGCCGCCCGAATGGACGTCGACGACGACGCGTCGGTGCGCGCGGCCGTGGCCGCCGTGGCGGCCGAGCACGGCCGCCTCGACGTCGTCGTCAACGCGGCCGGCTTCGGGCTCTCGGGGCCGGTCGAGACGACGTCGCTCGCCGACGCCCGGGGCCAGCTCGAGACGAACTTCTGGGGGGCGGTGCGGGTGACCCGCGAGGCGCTGCCGGCGTTGCGGGCCTCGGGGAACGGGCTGATCGCCAACGTCAGCTCGCTCGCCGGGGTCTTCGCGATCCCCTTCCAGGCCTACTACACCGCGAGCAAGTTCGCGCTCGAGGGCTGGAGCGAGGCGCTCGCCTACGAGGTCGCGCCGTTCGGCGTCCACGTCACCCTCGTCGAGCCCGGCAACATCAACAGCGGCTTCACCGACGGGCGCCGTGCGGCCGACAGCGCCGACCGCGAGCCCTACGCAGACGCCTACGGCCGGGCGATCGAGATCATGGTCGGCGACGAGCGGGACGCTGTCGGCCCCGAGGTCGTCGCCCGGACGATCCTTCGCGTCGTCGCCGCCGGACGCCCGCCGCGGCGGGTGACCTCCGGCAGCAGGGGCGAGCGCTCGACGGTGCTGTTGCGCCGCTTCCTGCCGACCCGCGCCTTCGAGTGGATCGGCAGGAAGGTGATGCTCGGGGACTGACCGCCGGCGCCGCCCGGCGCGCCTCTCCCGGTGCGGGCGATCACCGGCGGCGACGAGGAGTGCCGCCGATGGTGGAACAACCCGTCGCTCGTCGGAATCGGGGGCGTAGGATCGGGCCGATGGCCCGACAGCAGTCGCCGCAAGCGAGCCTCCGCCGGGTTTCGGAGGAGCTGCTCGGCGGGCGTGCCGAGCTCGCCGACGAGCTCGTCGGGGCGATCCACGACCGCGTCCCCGAGTACGCGGAGTTCGGCGGCCCCGAGCTCTGGGAGGCGGTGCGCGACTCGTGCCTCGCCAACCTCGAGACCGGGCTCGAGGCGATCGCGGGAGACCGGCGGGTGCCGGAGCAGGTCCCGAGGGACGCTCGCGAGCTGGCGTTGATCACGGCCCGGCTCGGGCTCCCGCTCGGAGCCCTCCTTCGCACCTATCGGATCGGTCACGCGATCGTCTGGGAGCGGATGTTCGAGCTGCTCGAGGCCGAGCCCGTCGACGCCCCGGCGCGACGCGAGGCGATCGCGGCCGCGTCCGCCTACCTCTTCGATCACGTCGACCACGTCTCCGCGATGGTCACCGACGAGTACACGGCCGAGCGCGACCGCTTCCTGCGCTCGCGCGAGCAGCGGCGCACGCAGCTCGTCCGCGACGTCCTCGAGGGCGCCGACCCCGATCCCGCCGGGGCGACGGGAACGCTCGACTACGACCTCCGGCTCGAGCACCTCGCGCTGGTCGTCTCCGCCCCCGACGCGGAGGCGGTGGTCCGCACCCTCGCCGAGGACCTCGACGCACCGCACCGGCTCGTCGTCGTGCTGACCGGCGACACCGCCTGGGGCTGGCTCGGCCGGGCCCGCGAGTTCGACTTGCCGGAGCGCCTGCCCGGGGTGGAGGGCGCGCGGATCTCGTTCGGCGAGCCCGCCGCCGGCGTCGCGGGATTCCGGACCTCGCACCGCCAGGCCCGCGACGCCCACCGGGTCGCGCTGCGCGCCGGCGCCCGCGGGCAGCCGGTCCGCTACGAGGACGTGGCGCTGGAGAGCCTCGCCGGCGGCGATGACGCCCGCGCGTCGGTGTTCGTCGCCCGGGAGCTGCGCGGGATCGACGGCGGCGACGCCCGCTCGCAGCGGCTGCGGGCGACGCTGCGCGCGTACTTCGCGGCCGGCCAGAACGCCTCGTCGGCGGCGGCGGTGCTCGGCGTCCACGAGCACACCGTCGCCTACCGGCTGCGGACGATCGAGGAGGCCCTCGGCCGCCCCGTCACGACCCGCCGCGCCGAGCTCGAGACGGCGCTGCGGCTCTTCGAGCTGCGGTGAGGACCCCGTGCCGGGCCCTCGCGCACGGCTCCTTTGGGCCTTTCACACAAACCGGCGGCCGCGGTTGCTCGCAAGCGACCGAGTCCGCCCCGCTGCCGCCCGCTAGCTTGGCCGCTGCGGAGATGATGCGCTGTGGCTGAGCACAACCCGCGGGTCCTCGCGATCGATGCGGGCGGGACGATGACCGACACGATCATCGTCGACGACGCCGGCTCCTTCGTCGTCGGCAAGGCCCAGACGACGCCCGAGGACGAGTCGCAGGGCTTCATGGGCTCGGCCGAGGACGCCCTCGAGCAGTGGGGGAGCTCGGCGGAGGGGACGTTCCCGCTGCTCGTCTCCGGGATCTTCAGCGGCACGGCGATGCTGAACCGCCTGCTCTCCCGCCAGGGCCTCGAGATCGGTGCGATCGTCAGCGCCGGCCAGGAGGACTACCTGCGGATCGAGCGCGGGATCCAGACCTACCTCGGCTACTCGTACTCCGACCGGCTGCACCTCGCCACCCACCACCACAACCCGCCGCTCGTCCCGCGCGAGCGGGTGCTGGGCGTGCGCGGCCGGATCGACGTCTTCGGCGAGGAGATCCTGCCGCTGCGGGAGCAGGACGCCCGCGAGGCGGCGACGGCGTTGCTCGACGCCGGGGTGGAGGGGATCTGCGTCTCGCTCCTGTTCAGCTACCGAAATCCCGAGCACGAGGCCCGGGTCGGGCGGATCGTCGAGGAGGTGAAGGCCGAGCGCGGCATCGACGGCGAGGTGCCGGTCTTCCTCTCCTCCGAGCTGTATCCGATGCGGCGCGATCTGCCGCGGCTCAACTCGACCCTGATCGAGGCGTACGCGGCCGAGCCGAGCCGGCGGACGCTGCGGGCCGTCCGCGACCGGACGAAGGACCACGACGCCGGCTTCGAGCTGCGGGTGATGGCCTCGCACGGCGGCACGATCTCGATCGAGGCGAAGGAGCTGGCGCGGACGCTCGTCTCCGGCCCGATCGGGGGCGTCGTCGGCGGGCGCGCGCTCGCCGGGCGCCTCGGACTGCCGAACGTCCTCTGCACCGACATCGGCGGCACCTCCTTCGACATCGCCCTGCTCACCGACGGCCGTACCGAGATAACCCAGACGCCCGACATCGCCCGCTTCATGCTGGCGATGCCGCTCGTCAAGATCGACTCGGTCGGCGCCGGCACGGGCTCGTTCGTGCGCGTCAACCCGAACTCGAATCGGCCCGAGCTCGGCCCCGACTCGGCCGGATCGCGGATCGGCGTCTGCTGGCCGGAGGGGGGGCTGGAGACGGTCTCGATCACCGACCTCGACCTCGTCCTCGGCCGGATCAACCCCGACTACTTCCTCGGCGGCGACATCGAGCTCGACGCCGAGCGCGCCCGCGCCGAGGTCGAGCGTCAGGTCGCGGAGCCGCTCGGGCTCCCGGTCGCCGACGCCGCAGCCGGCGTCGTCTCGCTGTTCGAGCAGACGCTGCGCAACGAGGCGGTCGGGCGGATCCTCGGCAAGGGCTACTCGCCGGCCGATTACGCGCTGCTCTGCTACGGCGGCGGCGGGCCGCTGCACGTCGCCGGCTACACCGACGAGGTTCCCTACCGCGACGTCCTGATCCCGGCCTGGGCCGCCGGCTTCTCCGCGTACGGATGCGCCTGCGCCCCGTTCGAGTACCGCTACGACCAGACCATCGACCTGCCGATCGGCGCCGCCGGGCTCGGCGCCGACGACGGCACCAAGGCGGGGATCGGGATGATGGTCAGCGGCGCCTGGCGCGGCCTCGAGGAGAGGGTCGCGGCGGAGTTCGCCAAGTCGGGGATCGATCGCGAGCGGATCGGGTTCCAGCACGCCGTCCGGATGCAGTACTACGGCCAGCTCAACGACATCGAGATCGCCTCGCCGCACGGCGAGCTCGCCGAGGCCGGCCACGTCGACGCCCTGATCGCCGCCTTCGAGGACGCCTACGGCAAGGTCTACGCACGCTCGGCCCGCTCGCCCGAGCTCGGCTACCTGATCACGCACGCGATCGTCACCGGCTCGGTGCCGGTCGAGACGCCGGCGCTGCCCGACGCCGAGCCGGTCGAGGGGATGCCGCCGGAGAAGGACCGCCGGCCGGTCCACTGGGGCGAGGGCTTCGTCGAGACGCCGATCCACGAGCTCGCCGAGGTCCGGGCGGGCCACGCGATCGGGGGCCCGGCCATCGTCGAGTCGGTGGCGACGACGCTGGCGATCCCGCCGGGACGGACCGCCCGGCTCGATCGCCACCAGATCTTCCACATGTCGATCAGCGAGGAGGCTTGAGATAGCGATGGCGATCGTCGAGGCGACCAGGGAGCTCGAGCCCGACCGTCCACCGATCGGCTGGGACGGACGCAGCCTGGCGCAGATGCTCGCCGACTCCGAGCGGCTGTTCGCCGAGACCGGCGCCTACGCCGGCCTGGCCGGCGATCTCGAGCTCAAGGAGCGGGACCCGATCGGCTACGAGAAGCTGTTCGCGCGCCTTCGCGGCGGCCTCGTGTCGGCGCGCGAGACCGCGCTCAACATCTCCGCCTCGCCGATCGTCCGCGAGCTCGGCGAGCTCTGCTTCGCCCTCTACACGCCCGAGGGCGACTCGGTCGCGCTCTCGACCGGGATCATCGTCCACGTCCACACGATGTCGGACGCGATCAAGTACATGGTCCGCTGCGGCTACGAGTCGAACCCGGGGATCGCGCCGGGGGACATCTTCGCCAACAACGACCCGACGATCGGCGACGTCCACAACGCCGACGTGCAGACGTTCGTGCCGATCTTCGACCACAGCGACCCCGAGCGCCCCGAGCTGATCGCCTGGGCCGGCGGCGTCACCCACGTCCTCGACATCGGCGCCTCGACCCCCGGCGGGGTGCCGGTCGGGCCGACCAACCGGCTCGACGACGGCCTCGACCTGCCGTGCATGAAGATCGGCGAGGGCGACGAGCTCGCCCGGTGGCACCTGACCCGCTGCGCGAAGCAGACGCGGGCGCCGATGTACTACCTGCTCGACGAGCGCACCCGGCTCGCCGGCTGCCACATGATCCGCGACGCGGTCGAGCGCGTCGTCCTCGAGGAGGGCATCGACCGCTTCAAGCGGTTCAGCCGCGAGGTGATCGAGGACGGGAGGCGCTCGTTCAAGTCGCGGATCGCGGAGATGACGGTCCCCGGCCGCTACCGCTCCGCGTCGAACTTCGACATCACCTTCGCCGACAAGGAGACGCTGCCGGCGAGGGCCCGCCGCGACTTCGTGATGCACGCCCCGTTCGAGGTCCGGATCGGCGGCGACGGCGAGTACTCGCTCGACCTCGACGGCTCCTCGGCATGGGGCTGGCACTCGATGAACTGCACGCCGTCGGGGATGCAGGGCGCGATCTGGGTGATGTTCACGCAGACCCTGATCTGCAACGACAAGGTCAACGACGGCGCCTACTTCGCGATCGAGACGAACTTCCCGGAGGGGACGATCGCCAACCTCGGCGACGCCGACGGCTCGACCGGGATCGCCTGGGCGTTCCTGCAGCCGGCCTTCCTCGGGTTCGCGCGAACCCTCGCCCGCGGCCTGCAGGCGCGCGGCTTCATCGAGGAGGTGATGGCTCCCTACTCGGTCAGCGGCAACGTCATCCAGGGCGGCGGCATCGACCAGTACGGCAGCTCCTCGGCGATCATGAACTTCGAGATCGCGGCGCAGGGGATGGGGGCCAAGTACGTCCTCGACGGCACCGACACCTGCGCGGCGATGTTCAACCCCGAAGGCGACGCCGGCGACGTCGAGATGTGGGAGCTGATCAGCCCGATGATCTACCTGTCGAGGCGGATCAAGGCGAACTCGGGCGGCGCCGGGCGCCACCGCGGCGGCTCCAGCTTCGAGTCGCTGCTGATGCTGTCGAAGACGCCGTTCTGGGAGCTTCAGAACCTCGGCTGCACGCGGATGCTGACCGCCGGGATCTTCGGCGGTTACCCCGGCTCGGCCGGCTACATCCACAACATCAAGGGCAACGACCTGCGCGAGCGGGCGCAGCGCGGCGAGGCCTACCCGGTCGCCGACGGCAGCTTCGAGGAGCCGGCGCTGATGGCGATCGAGGGCGAGCGCACCTACAAGCAGGACAACATGACGACGCTCGAGCCGTTCGCCGACGGCGATCTCTACCTGTCGGTGATGAAGGGCGCCCCGGGGCTCGGCGACGCGCTGCTGCGCCCGCCCGCCGCGGTCGCCCGCGACGTCGCCGAGGGGCACCTGCTGCCGCGCTTCGCCGACTCGACCTACGGCGTCGTGCTCGACGCCGACGGCAACGCCGACGAGGCGGCGAGCACGACGCGGCGCGAGCGGTTCCGGGCCGAGCGGCTGCGCCGCGCGGTGCCCGTCCGCGAGTGGTGGGCGACCCAGCGCGAGCGGGTCATCGCCGGCGAGGTCATCGAGCCGGTCCGGATCGCGCTCGCCGAGTCGATGAAGCTCTCGGCGCGCTGGGCGGCCGAGTACCGCGGCTTCTGGGACCTCGAGCCCGACTTCGAGGTCGAGGCGCCGACTCCGACCGTCGCGGTCGAGCACGCGCCCGCCGGCAAGCTCACGCCGGAGCAGTCCGCGGACGAGTTCCTCGCCGCCTCCCGGGTCGATCGCGTCGCCCGACCGCGTGCCGCCGGCAAGGCGTTCGAGCGGGACAC
>CAZTGN010000125.1:0-7920 GCA_964613275.1 uncultured Conexibacter sp.
GTAGTCTTGCCCACAGGCGAGATTGTTCACACCAAGTTGGCGCCGCGCGCCGCCTTCAGCCCGAGCAGGTTGATCTCCTCCCAGCGATCCTGGCCGACGTCGCCGATCGTCAGCCGCCGCCTGCGACGGTCGAACGAGAAGCGGTACGGGTTGCGGAGCCCGTAGGCGTAGATCTCGTCGCGTCCGGCGCGGCCGACGAACGGGTTCGAGCGTGGCACCGAGTAGCCACCCTTGCCGCGCGGGTCGATCCGCAGCAGCTTTCCGAGCAGCGAGGTCCGGCTCTGAGCGTTCTCGTGGGGGTCGCCGCCGCCGCCGCCGTCCCCGGTCCCGATGTAGAGGTAGCCGTCGGGCCCGAACTGGACCTGGCCGCCGTTGTGGTTCGGCGCCATGCGGTGGGGAATCCGGATCACCTTCCGGCGGCTCCGCTTCGACGCCTTGCGGGGATCGCGCTTCGAGCGCCGGAACTCGGCGATGACTATGTCGCCGCGATCGTCCGTGTAGTAGACGTAGAAGCGGCGGCTCTTGCGGTAGTCGGGCGGGAATGCGACCGAGAGCAGCCCCCGTTCGCCGTCGTCGGAGACGCGCCCGCTGATGTCGAGGAACTTCCGGGCGCCGCCGCCGCTGCGCCGGACCGTCTCGATCACGCCGCCCTGCTCGACGACATAGAGCAGGCGGTTGGAGCCGCGCGGTGCGGTCACATAGGTCGGGCGATCGAAGCCCCCGACTCGCCGCGCCCGCAGGCCGCCGCCGCGGCGCTCGGCGGAGCGGGCGACCCCGGGGGCCTCACGGGGGTCGAGGCGGAAGAGCTCGCCGAGCAGGGAGGTCAGGTGGATGCGGCCGTCGCGGCCGGTCGTGATCGAGCTGACCTTGGCGACCCGCGGCCCCAGGTCGCGATCGCCGCCGGCTCCGCCGGTCGCGGGTACGAGGCTGCGGAGCCCGCCGGCGCAGAAGTCGGAGTAGAGGTAGCGGCCGTAGAGGCTCGGCAGCCGCCGGTCGCGGACGACCGGGCCGCCGATGATCGAGCAGCCGCTGAACGCGCCCGGAGAGCTGCTCTCGTGCGGATAGGCGTGGATCGGGAGGGTGGTGGCGGCGATCGGCTCGGTGCCGCAGGGCTCGGGCGCGTACCCCTCGAATGCATCCCAGCCGAAGTTGGCGCCGCGCGCGGCCGCGAGGGAGGTGTAGTTGACCTCCTCCCACGCGTTCTGGCCGACGTCGCCGATCGCGATCCGTTCGCCGTCGAAGGAGAAGCGGAACGGGTTGCGCAGCCCGTAGGAGTAGATCTCGTCGGCGCCGGCTCGCCCGACGAACGGGTTGTCGGCCGGGACCGTGTAGCCGCCGCGGGGGCGCGGATCGATCCGCAGCAGCTTGCCGAGCAGGGAGCCGGTGTCGAGCGCGTTCCCCTGCGGATCGCAGGAGCCGCCGCCGTCGCCGGTGCCGAGCCACATGTGGCCGTCGGGCCCGAAGCTGACCTGACCGCCGTCGTGGTTGGGGGCGGCTCCGTGGGGGATCGAGATCACGGTCCTGCCGCTGCCGGGGTCGGCCCGCAGGGCGCCCTTCCTGCGCTTGAACCGGGCTACGGTGATCGCCCCGTCCCCGGCCGTGTAGTAGGCGTAGAAGCGCCGGTTGTCGACGTAGTCGGGGTCGAACGCGATCGAGAGCAGCCCCTGCTCGGCGTATCCGGACTCGACGCGGTCGCTGATGTCGAGGAAGGGGTGGCGGAGGACGCGCTTGCCGCGGACGACGCGGACGATGCCCGCGCGCTCGACCACGAAGAGGCGCTTGCGGTTGGCCCGTCCCGGGGCGAAGGCGGTGTAGACGGGCTCCTCGAAGCTCGCGATCCTGGTCAGCCCGGCTCCGCCGCCGCCGTCCCCGATCGGCGGCTCGGCGGCGGTCGCGCCCGCGGCAAGCGCCAGCGCGGCGACGAGGGCGCCGAGCATCGCGGTCCCCCCGGCGAGGGGAATCGGGCGCCTGCTCATCGCATCAAGGCTAACGGAGGCCGCGGGGGCGGACGCCGGTCCGCGGTCGTCCGGGTGCTCAGCCCGCCGGGTCGATCCGGTAGACCGGCCCGGCCAGGGAGACGGCGTAGACGGTGCCGTCGGCGGCCTCGCCGAAGCTCGCGAGGCGCTCGACCTCCGCGTCGGGGCCGATCGCGACGTCGTCGGCCGCCGGCTGGTCCGGTTGTGCCCTGAAGCTGCGCAGCTCGCCGACGCAGAGGTCGCCGTAGATGTAGCGGCCGTACAGGGTCGTCAGGTCCGGGTCGCGGACGGTCAGCCCGCCGGTGATCGAGCAGTTGCCGTCGGCGTGGAAGGCGGTCAGCACAGGCGGGATCGCCCCGTCGGGGTCCTGGTCCTCGTTGAAGCGGGCATCGCCCTCCCAGGCCGACCAGCCGAAGTTCGCCCCCGAGCCCTCGCCACGGGCGACCAGGTCGATCTCCTCCTGCTCGTCCTGGCCGACGTCGCCGATCGAGAGGTCCTCGGTCTCGGCGTCGAACGCGAAGCGCCACGGGTTGCGGAGCCCGTAGGAGTAGATCTCGGGGCGGGCGCCGGCGGTGTCGACGAACGGGTTGTCGGCCGGGATCGTGTAGGGCTCGGCCCCGTCGGGCTTGGGGTCGATCCGGAGGATCTTGCCGAGCAGCGTCGAGAGGTCGAGGCCGCGGCGCTCGGGGTCCCCCTTGGCGCCGCCGTCCCCGAGGCCGATGTAGAGCTTGCCGTCGGGGCCGAAGAGGACGAGCCCGCCGTTGTGGTTCGGGTAGGGCTGGTCGACGGCGAGGATCTCCCGCGCGCTCGACTCGTCGACCCTGCCGTCCTCGGCGCGGTACTCGACCACACGGGTGTCGCCGTCGAGGTTCGTGTAGTCGACGTAGAGCAGGCCCGAGTCCGCGTAGTCGGGGGCGAACGCCATCGACAGCAGCCCCTGCTCGCCGTCGGCGACGGTCTCGTCGGAGATGTCGAGGAAGGTCTCCGTGCTCCCGTCGGGGGCTACGCGGATGATCCTCCCGCCCTGCTCGACCACGTAGATGTCCTCGCCGGAGTCCCCGGGCTGGGTCACGTACAGCGGCGCGTCGAAGCTGCCGATCTCGGTGAGCTCGACCCCGCCCTGGCCGTCGCCGACCTCGGGCTTGCCCTGGCCGCCGCCGGTGGTGGTCGTCGCGCCGGTCTCGTGCTCGTCGCTCGAGCCGCAGCCGGCGAGAAGCAGGGAGCAGGGAGCAAGGATCAGCGCGACGAGGAGGCTGACCGGCACGCGCCCCGGCGGGCGGCGCGGGCGTCTTGCCGGCTTCGCGCTACTCACCCTCCGTCACGACCTGGCCCTCGTCGTTCACCTTGGCCTTCGGGGCCTTCTCGTCGACGGTGACCACGAACTCGCCCTGCACCTCGCCGCCGTCCGCGGTCACGGCCCTGGCCTGGCCGTCCAGCCCGGCCTCGACGCGGTAATGGAGCGTGTAGGTGCCGGGCTTGACCGCGGTGAGCCTCCAGACGACCGTCCTCTCCTCACCGGCGTCCAGCGGCCCGAAGCCGAACGTGTTCGTCTGCGCCCGCAGGCCGCCGGAGTTCCCCCGCGGCGGCGGCTGATCGATCGCCCGCGGGTACTTGTTGTCGAGGATCCAGACGGGGCGGCTCGGGATCGACGCCGAGGGGTTGCCGATCTGGGTCTGGAAGGAGCCGTCGGCATCGCCGTCGTCGGTCTCGATCGTGAAGGCGAGCTCGGGGAGCGCCTCGTCGCCGACGTTCTCGACGCCGAGCACGAGGTCCGAGGTGAGCGCCAGCCGCTGCTCGGTCGGGAACCGCGCCCGCGTCACCTCGACCGGGTACTCGCCGGAGGGCTCGTCGGCGTCCTGGCGGTTGGTCGAGTCGTCGCCCCCGCATCCGCCGAGGCCGCTGGCGAGCAGCGAAACCGCGAGCGCCGACCCGAGCCAGCGCCGTCGGGGCCCGCGCCTCGGCCCCGGCCGGGGCCCTCCGCCTCGCCTTTCGGGTCTCCACCCCAAAGCGCGGGCAACATACCACGGGGTCTCTCCGCCTCCGACGGGCTCGGGCCAACCCGACGCTGCCGGTGGCGCGGCGCCTCGCGATGGACTAAGTTTCGTCGGCGGAGGCGAGTCGCAGGGAAAGCCGTCGTCCGCCGGAGAGATGGTCAGATCTGTAGCCGATAGGGCGTTCCTACCCGCGAAGAGCCTGTTCGAGCAGGTCGGGAACATGATGATCCTGACCGGGAAGACCCTGGTTGCCACCGTCAAGCCTCCATACCCCTACGGCGGCGAGTTCGTCAGCCAGTTCCTGTTCGCGCTCCAGCTCAGCTGGTTTCCGCTGCTGATCAGCACCGTCGCCTTCGGCTTCGGCGCGCCGGGGCTGCAGGCCGCGAACTTCCTGTCCCTGTTCGGCGCCCTCGACCGGCTCGGCGGCTTCTTCATCCTCGCTTCCGTCCGCGAGTTCGCCCCCGTCGTCACCGCCGTCGTCGTCGCCGGCGTCGCGGGCACGGCGATCACCGCCGATCTCGGCGCCCGCAAGATCCGCGAGGAGCTCGACGCGCTGATGGTGCTCGGGGTCGATCCGATCAAGAACCTCGTGGTCCCGCGCTTCCTCAGCCTGATGCTGGTCACGGGCCTGCTGAACATCTACGCGCTGCTGTTCGGGATCAGCGGCGGGCTCTTCGCGGAGCTCACCTACGGCCAGCCGCTCGGCGGCTTCTTCGCCACCCTCTTCAACAACGCGTCGGTCACCGACCTCTGGGGGTCGGTGCTGAAGACGACCCTGTTCGGGGCGATCATCGCGATCGTCTGCTCCTACAAGGGGATGAATGCGTCCGGGGGTGCGCAGGGTGTCGGCACCGCGGTCAACCAGGGGGTCGTGATCGCGTTCATGGGCGTCTTCGCCTTCAACTACGTCTTCACGCAGACGCTGCTGGCCACCCACCCCGAGATCCAGACGATCAAGTGACGCCTCCGACGCTGCGCATATCTGCGTCCGCGTCGGCTCGCGGCCCTCTGGCCGCGTCGCCTCCTGCGTCCTTGATCTGCTTGGTCGGAGACGTCACCTAGATGTCGGGCTGGCTTGCGCTGCCGCGGGAGTGGCTCTCCTCGATGGGGGAGATCACCCGCTTCTGCCTGCGGACGATGGGGCTCGTCTTCTCCGGCCGGGTGTTCCAGTTCTTCGGCGAGGCCCTGCGTCAGGCCGGCATCCTGATCCTCGGCTCGACGATGGTGATCTGGGGTCTGGTCTTCATCCTCGGTCTCCAGTGCGGCATCGAGGGCGCCTACTTCAACCGCTCCCTCGGCTCGCCCTCCTACGCCGGCGTGTTCGCGGCGTGGTGCGACCTGCGCGAGGTCACCCCGTACGCGTTCGGGTACATGATGAGCGCCAAGGTGGGGACCGGGATCGTCGCCGAGCTCGGCGCGATGCGGATCTCCGACGAGATCGACGCGCTCGAGGTGATGGGCATCCAGCCGGTCACCTTCCTCGCGGCGACCCGCCTGCTCGCCGCCTGGATGACGATTCCGTTCATGTATCTCGCCGCGGTCGGCGTCGGCTTCGTCGGCTCCTACCTCGCGGTCGTCGAGCAGATCGGCGATACCTCGTCCGGCGGCTACCTGCTGATCTTCTGGATGTTCCAGAACCCGCCCGACCTGTTATTCAGCGTCATCAAGGGGATGTTCATGGCGACCGCGATCGTGCTCGTCGGTTGCTACTACGGGTACACGGCCTCGGGCGGCCCGGTCGGAGTCGGCACCGCGACCGCGAAGTCGATGGTGCTCAACATCGTGCTCGTGCACATAATCGGGATGATGGGGACGCTCGTCTTCTGGGGCGCCAACCCGAGGGCCCCGATCGGCGGATGATGCGGACGACGAGGAGGAGAGCGTGACCGAGGAGAACCGCGAGCAGCCGACGTACGAGGGTCGGCCGGTGCCGACGCCGCCGGCGCAGGCGCCCCCGGGCGGGCCGATCGGGGGCGATCCCAACTCGGCGGCGCCCGAGCTCGGCCGACTCAACGTCGACTACACGATCCCGGGCGTCGAGCCCAGCGACACCGATCCCTACCGCTGGCACACCGGCGAGAAGCGCGATCACGGCGGCGAGGACGCGATCGAGGTGATCGACCTCGTCAAGCAGTTCGGCTCGACCCGGATCATGAACGGGCTCAACCTCGGCCTGCCCGACGACGAGGTGTCGATGGTGCTCGGACCGTCGGGAACGGGCAAGAGCGTCCTCGTCAAGCTGATCGTCGGCCTGCTCTACCCGGACGCCGGCGACATCCTCGTCCATGGCGACTCGGTGCCGAACATGACCGACGACGAGCTCTTCGAGATGCGGAAGAAGTTCGGCCTGCTGTTCCAGGACGGAGCCCTGTTCGGCTCGATGAACATCTACGACAACACCGCCTTCCCGCTCCGCCAGCACACCGACAAGTCCGAGGACGAGATCGCCGAGATCGTCAATCGGCGGCTGCGCGAGGTCGGGCTCGCCGAGGCGCATTACAAGATGCCCAACGAGCTCTCCGGCGGGATGCGGAAGCGGGCCGGCTTCGCCCGGGCGCTCGTGCTCGACCCGGCGATCGTCTTCTTCGACGAGCCGGACTCCGGGCTCGACCCGGTGCGGACGGCGCTGCTCTGCGAGCTGATCCGCGAGATCCACGAGGAGAACGGGGGCTGCTACATGGTGATCAGCCACGACCTCGGGACGGCGCGCCGGATCGCCGACTTCATCGCGGTCCTCTGGAAGGGCCGGATCGTCGAGAGCGGGCCGAGCGAGGAGCTGTTCAACTCGGACAACGACTTCGTCCGCCAGTTCCTCAACGCCGAGGTGGACGGCCCGCTGGCGATGGATTAACTCGCCAGCCGGGAGCCCTGCCGCCCCCGATCGCAGGAAGGGCAATCCGAGGAAGGCACGCGTCTGTCAGGAAGCGCGGACGCGCCCCGACCTTCCTGTATCCGGCTTCGACGACCGGATAGCGACCTCGGGAGAACATCATCAACACGCCCAGTGAAGCCGCCGGTCCCATGCACCAGCCTGCCCTGTACCTGAACCGTGAGCTGCGCCCCCGGACCCTGACCGACGCGATCTACGCGGACCAGATGATGCGACGGGGGCTGATGCATCTGCGATACGTCCAATCACCTGGAGATCTCGGTCTGGCGGCCGAGATCGAGGGCCTGGGCCCCGTTCTATGCGCCGATCGCACGAATGCGCGCCGCGAATGGGTCATCGAGGTCGGCGACGCTGTCGCATTGATCGCTCTCGGTCGCGAGAGCGTCGATGCCAACGTGGCGGCACCGAACGACGCTGCACTCGAGCGGACGGTCGATCTGATCACCGCAGCTCTGCGGCCGCCTGTCGACGATGGGGGTCGCGTCTGGGTCGGGGCAGACCTCCGCTGCTCGTGACCAACGGGCTCACGCTCGAGCTCTACGACCGTGATCGATACGAGGCATCGCCGGTACGAGCGCATCTTCCCGAGCTTCGTGCGAGCGCCAAGGAGCTCTTCACCAGGCTCGAGCAGTTGGCGCCATGGACGTCGGCCATCGGGCCCGCCGAGGTCGACGGCCCCGCTGACGATGGACAGACCTTGCGGCCTGCTGCCGACCGTGGGTTCGCGCCGGGGCCGCCGCCGGCGGCCGGAATGGGTCATGGCTGGGCGAAGGTGCCGAGAGGGCGGTTGTCGGCCGGCTTGGCGCCGAGTGGGTGATTGGTTCGGCTGTTCCGAACGTCTCGACCACTCGATGTGCTGGCTTCCGGCCGCGGTATTCGCCTGGCAGCTCGTGCTTCTGCGGCGCGCGGGCTCGGTGGCCGGTTCTCTACCTCTGCGGTGACATATCCGCCATCGAGGGGCTGGTCGCGCCTGGCAGCTCGTGCTTCCGCGGCGCGCGGGCTCGCTGGCCGGTTCTCTACCTCTGCGGTGACATATCCGCCATCGAGGGGCTGGTCGCGC
>CAZTGN010000126.1:0-7810 GCA_964613275.1 uncultured Conexibacter sp.
CACCTCGGGCTCGTCGATGCGGTCGTCCGCCGCAACGCCTTCGGGCGCCAGCTGCAGAGCTTCGAGGCCGATCTCGAGCTCGAGCCCTCCGCGGGGATCGGCCCCGACCCGATTCGCGCCGCCTTCATCCGGGCGCCGTGGATCGAGGCCCACGGCGAGGCGGTCGAGGTGCTGGCCCGCTGGGAGGGGCACCCGGTGGCGATCCGCGAGGGCAACGTGCTGCTCTGCTCGTTCCACCCCGAGATCACCGGCGAGGGACGCGTGCATGCGCTGCTGATGGCGATGGCGACGGCGGCGCGGGAGCGCGTCGCGGAGGAGGCGGGATGAAGGATCCGAGGACCGAGGGCCTCGCACGGGTGATCGTCAACTACTCGCTCGAGCTCGGCGAGGGACAGAGCTTCGTCATCTCGAGCGGGACGGCGGCCGAGCCGCTCGTCCAGGCGCTGTACGAGGAGGCGCTCCGGGTCGGGGCGCACCCGGTTCTCGATCTGGCGCTCGAGGGCACCGAGACGGCGTTCTACGAGCTCGCCGCCGACGACCAGATCGACTGGGTCTCGCCGCCGCACCGGTTCGCCTTCGAGGAGGCCGACGCCCGGATCAGGGTCCTCTCCGACACGAACCTCCGCGAGCTCTCGAACGTCCCGCCCGAGAAGCAGACGCGCCGCCAGAAGGCCGTGCACCCGCTGATGGAGCGGATGATGGCCCGGAGCGCCGCCGGCGAGCTGCGCTGGAACGTCACCCTCTACCCGACCAACGCGTACGCGTCGGAGGCGGGAATGAGCCTGCGCGACTACGAGGACTTCTACTACCGCGCCTGCCTCTGCGACCGGCCCGACCCGATCGCCGCCTGGAAGCAGGCCGCGGCGGAGACTCATCGCCTGGCGGAATGGATCGATGGACGCGAGGAGGTCCGGGTGCAGGGCCCGGGAACGGACCTGACCCTGAACGTCAGCGGCCGCAGGTTCGTCCCCGCCGACGGCAGGTACAACATGCCGGACGGGGAGTTCTTCACCGGTCCGGTCGAGGACTCGGCCGAGGGCGAGATCAGCTTCCACCTGCCGGCGGCCTACGCCGGCCGCGAGGTCTCCGGCGTCCGCTTCCGCTTCGCGGGCGGCAGGGTCGTCGACGCGAGCGCCGAGCGCGGCGAGGACTTCCTGATCGAGATGCTCGACACCGACGAGGGGGCCCGCCGGCTCGGCGAGCTCGGCATCGGCACCAACTTCGGGATCAGCGCCGGCACCGGCGAGATCCTCCTCGACGAGAAGATCGGCGGCACGGTCCACCTCGCCGTCGGCGAGAGCTACCCCGAGACCGGCGGCACCAACAGCTCGGCCATCCACTGGGACATGATCTGCGATCTCCGCAGGGGAGGCAGCATCACCGTCGACGGCGAGCTGCTGCAGAAGGACGGGAAGTTCGTCAGATGACTTCGAGCGGATCCTCCGCTTCGCGTCCGGTCCGCTCGGCCGGCGCGCAGGCACTTGACGGGAAGACATGAGTGTCGACCCCATCCGGGGGGTGGGGCTCCGGCTTCGCCGTCCGCCTCCGCCGGCCGGCGCGCATGGCCTCGATCGCAGTGATCGGGATCGTGTGCGCATGCGACCCACAATCCCGATCAGTGGCTCCGCCGCACTCCCGTTCACCAGCCCGAATTGACGCCCGCCCAACGGGGCGGTCCCTCGGCAGGCGACGCCGACGAGGGCGGTCCCGGCAACCCACGCCCAAGCTCTACGGCGCCGCAACTTTCGCCGAGGGGCGTTGTTTCAATGCGCAGATCCCACGAACACCTCGCATCCGTGGACGCTTGCGGGAGCTCCCAACGAATGCGTACGAGGTGTCCGAGGTGACACGACGCGACCGGGCCTCCGTCCCCCCGTAGGTCCGGTCGTCGTCGTTTCGCGGCCGCGATCTCCAGCATGGCGGATTCCTCCGGCCGATGCGCCGGTTCTAAGATCAGGGCCATGTCCGGGCACTCGAAGTGGTCCTCGATCAAGCACAAGAAGGCGGCTACCGACGCCAAGCGCGGGAAGCTCTTCACGAAGCTCGCGCGGGCGATCACCGTCGCCGCGCGCGAGGGCGGCGGCGACCCGGAGGCGAATGCGACCCTGGCGACCGCGATCCAGAAGGCGCGCGACCAGTCGATGCCGAAGGACAACATCCAGCGGGCGATCGACCGCGGCACCGGCGAGGGGTCCGAGGGGGTCACGATCGAGCGGATCCTCTACGAGGGCTACGGGCCGGGCGGCGTCGCGATCCTCGTCGAGGCGCTGTCGGACAACCGGAACCGGACCGGCGCCGAGATCCGTCACGCGTTCGATCGTCACGGCGGCAGCCTCGGCGAGCCGAACTCGGTCGCCTGGACCTTCGAGAAGCGCGGGGCGATCCTCGTCGACGGCGACCGCTACGACGAGGACGACCTGATCGTCGCGATCGACGCCGGCGCCGAGGACGTGGCCGACGACGAGGGCACGCTGCGGGTGCTGACCGCCCCGGGAGATCTCGCCGCCGTTCGCGCTGCGCTCGACGAGGCCGGCGTCGAGATCGTCTCCTCCGACATCGTCATGGACCCGAAGAGCACGGTCGCGGTCGAGGATGCCCAGGCGCGGACCCTCCTCAACCTGATCGAGGCGCTCGAGGACCACGACGACGTCGATGCGGTCCACGCGAACTTCGACATCAGCGAGCAGGCGATGGAGCGGGCGATGGCGTGAGCCTCGCGCGGGCGTCGCGCCGGCGGCACGTCGGGGCCGCGCCCGGCTCTGCAACGGGCAGCGCGTTCGCCTCCGGCCCGCCTGCAGCGGGCGGCGAACCGCCTGGGAGGCGGCCTGCTCCGGAAGGCATCCGGGCGTCGGGCGAGAATCCCCACCCATGCGTGTCGTCATGGGCATCGATCCCGGCATCGCGAACACGGGATTCGGCGTCGTCCGCGTCGCCGGCGCGAAGATCACCGCGATCGACGGCGGCACCGTGGAGACACCGGCGGCGCTCGCGCCCGAGCGTCGGCTGCGCCGGATCCACGACGCCGTCGCCGAGCTGATCGAGTGGCACGAGCCGCGGTCGCTCGCGCTCGAGAGCGTCTACTTCGGGCGCAACGTGCGCTCGGCGATCGCCGTCGGGCAGGCGCGTGGCGTCTGCCTGCTCGCCGCCGCCGCCCGTGACGTGCCCTGCTTCGACTACACCCCGCAGGCGATCAAGGTGGCCGTCTGCGGCAGCGGCGGCGCCGGCAAGGACCAGGTCAAGCACATGGTCGGCGTCCTGCTCGGCCTGCCGGTGGCGCCGGCGTCCGACCACGCGGCCGACGCGCTCGCCGCCGCCGTCTGCCACGCGGCCCATTCCGCCGGCGATCGGACCCGGGAGGCGGTCCCGGCCTGATGATCGCGGCGGTCAGCGGTGAGGTGATCGCGCGGCGGGGCGACCACGTCGTCCTCGACGCCGCCGGCGTCGGCTACCGGCTCGCGGTCTCCGGCGAGACCCTGCGGACGGTCCCCGCCGTCGGCGAGCGGGTCTCGCTGCACGCCCACCTGATCGCCCGCGACGACTCGCTCGCTCTGTACGGCTTCGCGACCGAGGACGAGCGCGAGCTCTTCCTGGCCCTGATCTCGGTCTCCGGCGTCGGACCGAAGGTCGCGATGGCGACGCTCTCGGGCGGCTCGCCGGGCGAGCTGCTGCGCGCGATCGCGGCCGGCGACGCGAAGCGCTTCCAGGCTGTCCCGGGGATCGGCAAGCGCACCGCCGAGCGGATCATCGTCGAGCTGCGCGAGCGGGTCGCGGGGGAGCTCGACGAGGGAGCCGCGCCGGTCGCCGCCGAGGACGGCGCCCGCGTGGAGGCGCGCGAGGGCCTGATCGGCCTCGGCTACACGCCGGCCGAGGCCGAGCGGCTGCTCGCCGGGGCGAGCGGCGAGAGCGCCGAGGAGCTGATCGCGGCGGCCCTGCGCGGCGATCGCGCCGCCGCGTAGGCGAAGCTTTGGGCTGACGATGGCGATCGAGCGGATCCCACTGAACGAGGCGGCGATCGCGGCCGACGGCGAGCCGCGGGTCGCCGACGCGCGACGGGAGCGTGGGGAGGAGGAGCTCGACCGCAACCTGCGGCCGGGCCGGCTCGAGGAGTTCGTCAACCAGCGCCAGGTCACCGACCAGCTCGGCGTGTTCATCGAGGCGGCCCGTCGCCGCGAGGAGCCGCTCGACCACGTCCTCCTCGCCGGCCCGCCGGGGCTCGGCAAGACCTCGCTCGCGCACATCATCGCGGCCGAGCTCGAGGTGCCGATGGTGCAGACGGCCGGCCCGGCGCTCGAGCGCAAGGCCGACGTGGCGAGCTTCCTGACGACGCTCGAGCCGGGGACGGTCTTCTTCATCGACGAGATCCACCGTCTCAACCGCGCGATCGAGGAGACGCTGTACCCGGCGATGGAGGACCGGCGGTTGCCGGTCGTCCTCGGGCAGGGCGCCGGCGCACGGACCGTGACGCTCGACCTGCCCGCGTTCACGCTGGTCGGCGCGACCACCCGGGCGGGGCTTCTGACGACCCCGCTTCGCGACCGGTTCGGCGTAAGCCACCGGCTCGAGCACTACGAGCCGGGCGATCTGGCGTTGATCGTCGAGCGCTCGGCGGAGATCCTCGGCGTCGAGATCGATGAAGCCGGAACCGCTCAGATCGCGAGCCGCTCACGCGGTACCCCGCGGGTCGCAAATCGGCTCCTGAAGCGGGTTCGCGACTATGCCGAGGTTCACGGCCGGGGCGTGATCAGCGGCGACATCGCCGCCTCCGCGCTGGCCATGCTCGAAGTCGACGAGGGCGGGCTCGACCGCCACGACCGGGCGATCCTCGATGCGATCGCCGGCCGCTTCTCAGGCGGCCCGGTGGGCCTGTCGACCCTCGCCGCCGCCGTCGACGAGGAGCCGGACACGATCGAGGACGTCTATGAGCCCTTCCTGCTCCAGCGGGGCCTGCTGAAGCGGACCCCGCGGGGCCGCGTCGTCACCGAGCGCGGCTACCAGCACCTCGGCCTCCCGGTTCCGGACGGCCTGGCGAGCCTGTTCTGAGCAGGCGAACGGGGGAAGGGCGGGGGTAGACGGGGCACTCCAGCCGGCGGGGAAACTTCAGGCCGGCCGGGGGCGTTCAGGCGGGCGGGTGGGCTTCGACGCTTCGCCACGGCGCTCCCCCCGGCGCGGAAGTGAGTCGGCGGCGAGAGGTCAGCGCACGGAGCGGGGGAGGTCATCGGCGCGGGATTGCCTCGATGTGAACTGCAGATCACTGCCCCCAGGGAGCACCGATCTGCAGTTGACCGGAGGTCAGTCGCACGACAGCCAGCATCACCCGAGCGAGGAAGGCGTGGGAAGCGGCGGCCGAACGGCGCCGGGGAGGACCGGGAAGGGACGATGGGCGCTCCACCCGAACCCGCCGCGCAGCGGCGGGCGCCCGGCGGCCCTTCCCGGCCCGACCGCCACGCGGGTCAACCATGGCGATTCACTAGCCTTGCGAGCGTGCCCTTCTTCATCTGCCCCAACTGCGGCAACCGGGTCCAGAGCGGTGAGCGGACCGCCGGTCTGTCGAGCCGCCCGAAGGGCTGTCCGAAGTGCGGGTTCGGGTTCCTGTTCGAGCTCCTCGACGACTACTACCCGGCGCCGGAGGCGGCGTTCTTCACCTGCGACTCGCAGGGCCGGGTGCTCGACGTGGGCCGTGGCGGCTTCGAGCTCACCGGGCTCACCGACGAGGACGTGATCGGGCGCCCGGTCAAGGACGTGCTGGGGCTCGAGTGGATCGATCCCGGCGCCGGCGGCGAGGAGGCCGACAGCGACGGCGACGGCGTCTCCGACCCGATCGAGACGACGCTCGAATGGGGCGTGCGCTCGCTCGGCAAGCGGGTCGCCGTGAACGCCGAGGGGGACCTGCCGGCGAAGGCGGTCGCGGACGTCTTTCCGGCCTACGACGACGACGGCGGGATGCTGCTCGTCCTCACGCCGGAGTAGCGGCGGGCTTCGGCCCCGCTCCCGGGTACGCTGCCCCAACCGATGGGCTCGCGCCGCACGAACATCACGATCATCGTCCTGATCCTGGCGCTGCTGGCGGGCTCGATCTACGTGATCGCGACGAAGCCGACGAAGCTCGGCCTCGACCTCAGCGGCGGCACCCAGCTCATCTACGAGGGCGAGCCGAGCGCCGACAACCCGACCGTCGACACCGAGGACATCGACCGCACGATCGAGCTCCTGCGCGACCGCGTCGACGCGCTCGGCGTCTCCGAGCCGGAGATCGCGCCGCTCGGGACCACCCAGATCCAGGTCAGCCTCCCGAACGTCCAGGACGCCGAGCGGGCGATCGAGCAGGTCGGCGACACCGCCAAGCTCTACTTCTACGACCTCGAGCCGAACGTCGTCCCGCTCGACCCCAAGGTCGAGGAGGTGACGCCCGCCAACCTCACCCAGCAGGCGACGACGAACCTCTACGACGCCGTCGAGCTGGCCTCCGAGCAGGACACGAAGTGCAACGACGTCTGCACGACGACCGGCCCGCAGCTCTACCTGTTCGAGAAGAAGGGCCGCACCTACGTCGCCGGGCCCGAGTCGAACATGCGCGACCTGCTCTCGAGCGAGGAGGCGCGGGCGGTGCCGAAGGACGAGCGCGAGGTCCTCACGGTGCCGCAGGGGACGATCGTCGTCCAGGACCAGCAGGACGACGCGAGCGCGACGCCGCGCTACTTCGTGCTCCGCGACCGCCCGGCGCTGAGCGGCGACGACATCGAGAACCCCGAGCAGAACTTCGACCAGAACAACCAGCCGAACGTCACCTTCGACTTCACCGACGAGGGCCGCAAGGCCTTCTCCGACGTCACCAGGAAGATCGCCGAGCGTGGCTTGGACTCGCTCGGCCCGCCGTACTCGTTCGCGATCGTCCTCGACGGCGAGATCGTCTCGCGGCCGGTCATCGACTACCAGGAGAACCCGAACGGCATCGACGGCCGCACCGGCGCCCAGATCTCGGGCGGGTTCACGGTCCAGCAGGCCCAGGATCTGGCGACGTTCCTGAAGATCGGCGCGCTGCCGATCAACCTCGAGCTGGTCAGCCAGAGCACGGTCACGGCGACGCTCGGCCAGCAGGCGCTCGACGAAGGCCTCAAGGCGGGCCTGATCGGGCTCCTGCTCGTCTCGATCTTCTTCCTCGCCTACTACCGCTTCCTCGGGGCGATCGCGATCCTCGGGCTCGCCGTCTATGCGGCCTTCTTCCTGGCGATGATGAAGCTGATCCCGATCACGCTGACGCTGCCCGGTATCGCCGGCCTGATCCTGACGATCGGCGTCGCCGCCGACTCCAACGTCGTCATCTTCGAGCGGATCAAGGAGGAGGCCCGCAAGGGCCACTCGATGATCTCGTCGATCACGACCGGCTACAAGCGCGGGATCGGGACGATCATCGACGCGAACGTGATCACGCTGCTGACCGCGTTCATCCTCTTCGGGCTCGCGACCGCGGGCGTCAAGGGCTTCGCGTTCACGCTCGGGGTCGGCACGATCGTCTCGCTGCTGACCGCGGTCGTGTTCACCCGCGCCGTCCTCGGCCTGCTCGGCCGCAGCCGGATCCTGCGCTCACCGCGGTTCCTCGGCGCCGGCGAGCAGCGCGTCCGCTGGCACTTCGACTTCGCCGGCGCGAGCCGCTGGTTCTTCTCGATCTCGGGCGTGATCCTCGTCGTCGGGGCGCTCTCGTTCGCCACCAACCAGCTCAACTTCGGGATCGACTTCGAGTCGGGGACGAAGATCGAGACCGCGCTCGCGATGCCCGCGAGCGTCGACGAGGTCCGGTCCTCGCTCAGCGACG
>CAZTGN010000127.1:0-7747 GCA_964613275.1 uncultured Conexibacter sp.
CGGCGGCGGCGACCGCCCCGCCGAGGCTCCGGTCGGCGACCACGCGGACGTCGTGCCCGCGGCGCGCGAGCGCCGCCGCGACGCCGAGGACCGGCGGCGAGTTGCCGCCCCCGTCCCAGAGGGTCAGAAGCAGCCTGCTCATCACCGCCCCCCGAACCGGTCGAGCAGCGCCAGTACCGACTCCCGCATCGCCGCCTCGGTGGCGGTTCGGCTCAGCTCCTGCTCGCGGCGGAGGATCTTCCAGGTGAGCACGTCGGTGGCGGCGATCAGCATCGCGGTCCGGCGCTCCCGCTCCGCCCCACGCGCTGCGGACAGCGAGTCGGCGAAGACCCGCTCGACCCAGCGGCGATGCACGGCCCGCCCGTGGCCGAGCAGCGGCGACAGCTCCTCGACGCGCCCCTCCAATGCGATCATCCGGACGATCGCGTCGCCGACCTCCTCGTACTCGTCGACGAGCATGGCGACGCCGCCGGCCGCGTCTCCGACCCCGACCTCGTCGCGTCTGCGATCGATCCGCTCGCCGACGCTCTCGGCCACGGCGGCCAGCAGGGCCCCCTTCGAGCCGAAGTGGTTGACGACCGTCTGCAGCGCGACGCCGGCGTCCGCGGCGACGGCGCGGAGGCTGACGTCGTCGTACCAGCGCTCGAGGTAGAGGCCCTCGGCGGCCTGGAGGATCCGCCGCCGGGTCCGCTCCCGGGTGACCGCCCGCTTCCCGAGCCGATAGCCGGTCGCTGCGTTCATTAGTACGTCATTACATCAAAACCTCGGCGTAGACGCAAGCTCGCGGCCCAGACGCCCGTCGGCGGGCGGGGCGGCGCGACGCCCCCGGCAGGATTCGAACCTGCGACATCCGGCTTAGAAGGCCGGCGCTCTATCCAGCTGAGCTACGGGGGCTCGAGGGCAGGGTAGTCGGGGCGGGTGCCGGACCCGGTCGGGTCCCGCCGGGCTCGGCCGGACGCGGCGGACGCTCGATCAAACGTCCAGTCGCGCTGCGGGAGCGCGGCGGCCGTCTCCCGGGCGCCGATGGGGACTGGCACCCATCCACCGATCCTGGAGATCCCCCACGATGAAGAAGCTCCCGATGTTCCTCGCCGCGCTGCTGGCGGCGGCGCTCGTGAGCGCCGGCGCCGCCGCGGCGCAGTCGCCACTCGGTGCCAGCCAGGTCGCCAAGCAGGAGTGCGAGAAGCTGGCCCGCGCCGACGGCGAGGCCTTCGCCGCCGCGTTCGGCGGCGGCGGGATGCGGGCATGCACGCGCCGGGAGCTACCGGAGGCCGGCATCGTGGTCCACGACGCCGGTCGCCGCTGCCGGGCCGAGCGCGGCCGAAGCAGCCGCTCGCGCGAGGCCTTCAGGGATTCCTACCGCTCGCGGCCGGGCGGCAACGACGCCCTCGACCGGTGCGTCGCATCCGACGTCAAGGATCATTGGCTCGACGAGCTCCGCGCGTTCCTGCAGGCGGTGCGCGAGTGCCGGGCCGAGCGCGGGCACACCCCGGAGTCATGGGCGGCGTTCGCGGAGAGGTACGGGGTCGACCCGGACGATCCGCTGTCGATCTACCTGCCGGACTGGGTCGCGTTCGGACGCTGCGTGATCGCGAAGCTCCACGGCTGACCACCCGCACGAGGCTGCGCATCCGTCCCCGGGGAGGACGTTTCCGCTATCTCGTCGTCCCGCAGCGGAGGTGGTCGGGCGCGATCTCGGTAATGCTGCTCGCGTGAGCGCGATCGGCGAGCGCATCGGTTCGATCTGCGGGTACGAGCGGCGGCTCGCCGGCACCGACGCGGAGCGGCGGCTCACCAACGCGCTCGCCGCCGAGCTCGAGCAGGGCGGGATGCGGGTCGCCGTCGAGCCCAGCTGGGTCCACCCGCAGTGGCCGCTCGCACACCTCCTGCACTGCCTGCTCGCGATCGCCGGCAGCATCGTCGCCGCGAGCGAGCCGGCGGTCGGCTTCGCGCTGGTGCTCGCCGCGGCGAGCTCCGCCTACCTCGACCTCGCCGGCCGCCTCGACCCGCTGCGCCTGCTGCTCTACCGCCGGGCATCCCAGAACCTGCTCGCGCGCCGGGCCGGCGCCGCCGCGGGCTCCGATCGCGTGCTCCTCTGCGCGAACCTCGATGCGCCCCGAACCGGCGCCGTCTACGACCGCGGGCCGATGCGCCTGCTCGACGCGGCGGGGCGCCGCTTCCCGGTCGCCTCCGCGCCGACCCGGATCTGGTTCTGGTCGATCGCGATGCTGCTCCTGCCGGTCGGTGCCCGCATGGCCGGCCTCGACGCCGCCTGGCTCGACTACGTCCAGCTCCTGCCCACCCTCGTCCTGATCGTCGCCTGCTTCGCGCTCGGCGAGATCGCCCTCTCCCCCGCCTCGCCCGGCGCCAACGCCAACGCCTCCGGGGTGGCCGCGGCGCTCGAGGCCGCCCGGCTGCTCGCCGACGACGCCCCCGAGCACGTCGACGTCGAGCTGCTCCTGATCGGCGGCGGCGAGACGACGATGGAGGGGATGCGCGCGTTCCTGCGCGCCCACCGCAAACAGCTCGACCGCGAGCGGACCCGGTTCGTCTCCTTCGAGTCGGTCGGCCGGGGCGCGCCGCGGTTCGCCGTCTCCGGGGGTCTCGCGGTCAGCCTGCCGCTCGACCGCGGACTCGCCGAGGCCTGCGCGGCGGTCGCCGCTGCGGCCGGCGGCGAGGACGGCGGGCCGGACGCCGGGCCGATCCGCGACGCCCGGATCTCCGCCGCGATCGTCGCCCGCGCCCACCGCTACCGGGCGATCGCGATCACCTGCCGCGAGCCCGGTCGGACGCTGCCGGTCGGCCACCACACCCCCGGCGACCGGCCGGAGGCGGTCGACGAGGCAGCCGTCGCGGCGGCGGCGGATCTCGCCGCGAAGGCGATCCGCCTGATCGACCGCGACCTCGGCCGTGCGACGACGGGAGCGACATCACCGCAGGCGGCGAACCCGGTCGGGTGATCCGCAGCGCGTCGGGTCGGCGGCCTCCGGCGGGTGGCCGGTGGTCCCGCCGGGCGGCCTGTAGCGTCCGCGCGCCCTGACAGGCTTCGCCGATCGGCACGACGACCCGTGAATCCCGCCCCCTGACCGCACCCGACCGCGTCGCCGCCGTCCGCTGATTCCGGCCGACCTCGACCCCGGCGCGATCCTCCTCCTCTTCGCGTGGTCGTTCGGCCTCGGCGCGATCGAGATCGAGATCGAGGGCGGCTACGGCTGGGCCGAGCGGCTCCCGACCTGGTATCTGAAGCGGGGCCGTACCGGCCGGCTCTACGGCCTCGTCATGGCGAGCCGGCCGCTCACCGGCTACCACGTCTTCGCCTTCACGATCCCGCTCGTCGTCCTCCACCTCCCGTTCACGCTCGGCGTCGATTGGTCCGTCGCCGCGGAGCTGCGGACGATCGCCACCTACTTCCTGATCGCGGTGATCTGGGACTACCTCTGGTTCGTCCTCAACCCCGCCTACACGGTCGCTCGCTTCCGGCGCGGCAGCGTCTGGTGGTTCCCGCGGGCCTGGATCTGGCGCTTTCCGGTCGACTATTACGCGAGCATCGGGCTCTCGATCGCACTCGCCGCCCTGGCGGCGGCGGCCGGCGACGACGGCGCCTGGCTTCGCGGCCACCTCTGGAACGCCGCCGGCCTGCTCGTCCTGGTCGCGGCCACCGTCGCCCTGGCGCCGCTCTACCACCGCTGGTACCGGCACATGCGCCGGGCCGGCGCCGACGACCGCGACCGCACCCCGACCTACCCGCCACCGGCGCCGCTGCAGGTCTGGTCGGGCGGCGAGCCGGACCTGAGCCCGCTGCCGCGGCCCGAGCGGGGCGACGGCGATCCCGGCGGCGGGCGGGACGGGTAGACGCTCCGTTCACCCGCGAGTGATCGGAGCCCGCGCGACGCGGGCTCGCTCATCAAGCCGGACGGAGCCGCACCGGCAGCGTCTTGAGCTGGTTGACGAACTGCGTCTCCGCGTGGAGCGGCTCCCCGTCGAGCTCGATCTCCGGGTAGCGCTTCAGCGTCTCCTCGATCAGGACCCGCAGCTCGAGCCGCGCCAGGGCGGTGCCGAGGCAGAAGTGCCGGCCGCCGGCGCCGAAGGCCTGATGCTCGGCCCGGCGGGTGAGCTCGAACGTGTCGGCGTCGTCGTAGCGGGTCTCGTCGCGGTTGGACGACACGTACCACATGACGACCTTGTCGCCCTTGCGGATCGCCTGGCCGCCGAGCTCGGTGTCGGCGGTCGCGGTGCGGCGGAAGTGCGCGAACGCCGGGTACATCCGCAACGCCTCCTCGACGGCGTCGGGGACCAGCGCGGGGTCGTCGAGCAGCATCCGCTTCTGCTCGGGATCCTCGAGCAGCGCCCGCATGCCGCTGCAGTAGGTGGCCTTGGTCGAGTCGTTGCCGGCGGCGACGAGCAGGAAGAAGCCCATGACGATCTCGTGCTCCTCGAGCCGCTCGCCGTCGATCTCGGCGTGGACGAGGACGCTCGTCAGGTCGTCGGTCGGGTCCTCCCGCCGCGCCGTGATCAGCTTGCCGCAGCGCTCGAAGATCTCGGGGACGTCCCGCTCCATGATCGCCTGCTGGCCGCCCGGGTTCAGGTCGGGATCGTTGACGGCGAGGACCGAGTTCATCAGCCGCGCCCAGTCGGCGTCGTCGGAGGGCGGGATCCCCATGAAGCTGTGGATCACGCGCGAGACGACCGGTTGGGCGACGTCGCTGACGAGGTCGCAGCTCGCACGGTCGCCGAGCCGGTCGAGGACGTCGATCGTGATCGCCCGGATCGCCTCCTCGTGCGCGGCGATCCGCTTCGGCGTGAAGCCGCGCTGAAACAGCGCCTTGAGCCGGTCGTGCTTGGGCGGGTCCATGCCGATGAACATCGCCTGCTGGAGCTCCAGCGGCAGGACCGAGTGGGTCAGCGCGGTGATCCCGCTCGCCGACGAGTAGGTCTTCCAGTCGCGGCTGACGGTGTGGACGTCGTCGGCCCTCGTCACCGACCAGAAGCCCTCCTCTTCCGGGTACTGATCGATGCCGCCGCTCCAGTGGACCGGGCACTCGGAGCGCAGCCGCTTGAACAGGTGGTAGGGCGCCCCGCCGGTCCAGTGGGCGTCGTCGGCGACCTGAAGCTCGTCGAGCGGCACCGCCGGGGCACCCGCCCCGGCGGCCCTCGATGCGCTCGTCGGCTCGCTCGCCACGGCGGTCAGTCTATTCCGATCCGAGATGACTCCGGCGGAACGCTTCGCGCTTCGCCCGTCCGCTCCCGCCGGTCGGCGCGCGGGCGCGCGACGGGATGGCATGCGTGTCGACTCCAGCCGGGGCGGGCTTCAGGCGCACGCGGTGACATCATCGCTGTGTCGATAGTCGCGAAAGGAAGGGCCTATGGCCTCACAGGACTTCTCCGACCTCCGGGCGCTGTTTCTCAACTGCACGCTGAAGCCGTCGACGGCGGCGCCCTCGAACACGCAGGCGCTGATCGACAACTCGGTCGCGATCATGGAGGCCAACGGCGTCGCGGTCGAGACGATCCGCGTCGCCGACCGCGTGATCCCGCCCGGCGTCGACGAGGACATGACCGAGCACGGCTTCGACCGCGACGACTGGCCCGCGATCCAGGAACGTGTTCTCGCCGCCGACATCCTCGTGCTCGGGACGCCGATCTGGCTCGGAGAGAAGTCGAGCCTGGCGACGCGGGCGATCGAGCGCCTCTACGGCTACTCGGGCGAGCTCAACGAGCAGGGGCAGTGGATCTACTACGGGCGGGTCGGCGGGGTCCTGGTCACCGGCAACGAGGACGGGATCAAGCACGTCGCGATGAACGTCCTCTACTCGCTCCAGCACCTCGGCTACGTGATCCCGCCGCAGGCCGACGCCGGCTGGATCGGCGAGGCCGGCCCCGGCCCGAGCTACGCCGACCCCGGTAGCGGCGGCTTCGAGAACGAGTTCACGCGCCGCAACACGACGTTCATGACCTGGAACCTGATCCACGTCGCGGCGCTCCTGAAGCGATCCGGCGGCATCCCCGCCCACGGCAACCAGCGCCGCGAGTGGGACGCGGGCGCCCGCTTCGACCACCCGAACCCGGAGTACCGCTGAGGCCGTCGCGGGCGGCGCGGGCGGTGAGAGGCCGGGCGCGAGGCGCCCGGCCCGCAACCGATGCTCAGGCCGGCGTGATCGGGTTGTGGCGCTCGCTGAAGCAGCGGTCCTTGCCGGCCGCCTCGGCGTAGCGGCGGATCAGCTCGGCGCGCAGCTCGTCGGGCTCGATCACCGCGTCGACGACGAGCTCGGAGGCGAGGTGGAGGATGTCGATGTCGGCGGCGTACTCGGCCCGCTTGGCGGCGACGAACGCCTCCCGCTCCGCCTCGTCGGCGATCGCCTGGATCTGGTTGTAGTAGACGGCGTTGATCGCCGCCTCCGGCCCCATCACCGCGATCTGCGCCCCCGGCAGGGCGATGCAGGCGTCGGGCTCGAAGGCCGGGCCGGCCATCGCGTAGAGGCCGGCGCCGTAGGCCTTGCGGACGACGACGGAGATCTTCGCGACCGTCGCCGAGCTGACCGCGCTGACCATCTTCGCGCCGTGGCGGATGATCCCCTGGCGCTCGACCGCCTTGCCGATCATGAAGCCCGGCACGTCGGCGAGGAACAGCAGCGGGACGTTGAACGCGTTGCAGGTGTTGATGAACCGGGCCGCCTTGTCGGCCGAGTCGACGAACAGCACGCCGCCCTTCTGCTTCGGCTGGTTGGCGACGACGCCGATGGCGCGACCGTCGAGGCGGGCGTAGCCCGTGACGAGCTCCTTCGCCCAGCGCGCGTGGACCTCGAGGAAGGTGCCGGCGTCACAGACCCCCTCGATCAGGTGGCGGACGTCGAACGGCGTCTTCTCGTCGTCGGGGACGACGGTCGATGGCAGCGATCCGGGGTCGGGCTCGCCCGGCGCGACGGTCGGCGGGTCCTCGCGGAAGCTCGTCGGCATGAACGCGAGGTAGTCCTTGGCGATCGCGATCGCCTCGGCGTCGCTGGCGGCGAGGAAGTGGCCGCAGCCGGAGATGCCGGTGTGCATCCGCGCCCCGCCCATCTCCTCCAGGGTCACCTGCTCGCCGATCACCATCTCCGCCATCCGCGGCGAGCCGAGGTACATCGAGGCGTTGCCGTCGCGCATCACCACGACGTCGCAGAAGGCGGGGATGTAGGCGCCGCCCGCGGCCGAGGGGCCGAACAGCACGCATACCTGCGGCACCCGCCCCGACATCTTCACCTCGTTGTGGAAGATGCGGCCGGCGCCGCGGCGGCCGGGGAACATCTCTACCTGGTCGGTGATCCGCGCCCCGGCCGAGTCGACGAGGTAGATCATCGGCAGCTCGAGGCTCAGCGCCCGCTCCTGGATGCGGATGATCTTCTCGACCGTCTTCGCACCCCAGGAGCCGGCCTTGACCGTCGGGTCGTTGGCCATCAGCGCGACGCGGCGGCCGCCGATCATGCCGAGCCCGGTGACGACGCCGTCGGCGCCGAGCCCCTCGACCTCCCAGTTGGCGAGCTGCCCCTCCTCGGAGAAGCTGCCGGGGTCGAGCAGCGCCTCGACCCGCTCGCGGACCGGGAGCTTTCCCTGCTCGGCGGTCTTCGCGTGGTGGCGCTCGGGCCCGCCGGCGAGTGCCGCCTCGCGGGCACCGCCGAGGTCTGCTCGGCCGGTCCGGTCAGCCGTCTCGCCCATCGCCTCGTCGCTCGCAGTCCCGTGCCGCCGGCTAGAGCAGCTCGGTCAGCTTCGTGTC
>CAZTGN010000128.1:0-4467 GCA_964613275.1 uncultured Conexibacter sp.
GCCCCGCCGGGGCGGCTGCGGTCGTTCTGGCGTCGGTCGGGTACGTGGTCGCGTCGCCGAAGTCCGATCCGCCTCGCCCGTGCGGGCGGCGCGCCGGGCGCCCGGAGCCACCGGGCGGTCGCGAGGGCGGCGGTTCGCGAGCGGCGGTCCGTGCGTCCGCTGCGACGGGTGCGGACGGAGCCGTCCGGACGCGTCGGCGCTCAGGGAAGCAGCTGCCCGAGCTCGTCGAGCCCCGGTAGCTGGAGCTCGGTGACCCCGCCGAGCTCCTCGATCAGCCCCTGGATGGAGTCGTCGTCGGAGAGGGCTTGCAGCGCGCTGATCGCCGGGCCTACCGGCGCGTAGCGGGCGACCTGGCGCAGGATGCTCTCCTCGAGCCCGTCGATGCGGCCGGCCGCCGCAGCATCGTCGACCGCACGCTCGAGCCCTGCCCGCACGGCGGCGTCGACGTCGTCGGCGTCGATTCCGCGGGCCGCCGCGAACCGTTCGGTGGCGTCGCCGTCGGCGAGGGCGAGGGCGAGCTCCTCACGGCTCACGTGGAGCTCGCATGCTGCCCCGTCGAGCGCCGAGAGGGCGATCCCCTCGAAGATCCCTCGCGATTCGAGCAGGGCCTGGTCGCGGGTCTGGCAGGGATCGGCCGTCGCGGCCGGCGTGAAGCTGCCGCCGCCGAACGCCACATAGACGCCGACCAGCCCGATCGAGGCGGCGAGCGCTATCAGCGGGGCTCTGCTGCGATCGCCCATCGGGCGTCTCCGGTCGTGGTTCCGAGGCGGAGGATCGGGATCAATGCCAGGGCGGCCATCAGCGCCGTGGCCAGAAACGGCCAGCTGAACGCGCTGGTCGCCGCGCGCTCGACCTGATCCTCGATCTCGGCTTCGAGCTGCTCGTATGCGGCCGCCTCGCCGGGGGCCGGCGGCACCGAGTCGAAGGCCGCCCCCACCTGCGGCACGCGGCCGTCCGCGGCCTCGATCCCGGCGCCGAGAGCCGTCGCCAGCGAGGCCTTGGTCGCGACCGAGAGCGGCGCGTCGAGGATCGCCGCGGTGGCGGCGTCGGTCGCCTGCTGCTGCCGCGTCGTGAGCTGGGCGGACAGCAGGGGGGCGATGATGAGGATGCCGATGACGATGCCGGCGTGCCGCGCGGCGATCGTCGCCGCCGCGCGGTTACCGTCGGGATCACGCCCGCCGATCGCAGCGATCGTGAGGACGGGCAGCGCCAGCGCCAGGCCGATGCCGATCAGCGCCTGCGGCTGCAGCGTGAGCGCCCACGAGGCGGCGGGGAGGACCCCGAGCGCCGCGAGGCCGCCGGCGACGGCGATGCCGCCGGCGAGCGCCGCCGACGCGGGCGGTCCGGCCCGGACGGCCACCCAGCGTGCCGCCAGGGTGGCCAGCGGGATCATCGAGACGGTCATCGCAGCGGCGAGCGGCGTCAGGCCCCAGCCCTCGGTGAGCAGGACGACGAGCAGGAACAGAGCGCCGGTGAGACCGGCCGAGAGCAGGCCGAGCGCCACCTCGGGGCGGAGGTCGGCCGCTCCGGCCGGCCCCGGCTCCGGCGGCTCGGGGCGGATCACCGTCGCGATCGGGGCGAGCAGCAGCAGCGGCACCTGAAGGAGGAAGATCGACTGCCATTCGAAGAGCTGGGTCAGCGCGCCGCCGATCGCCGGTCCGACCGCGATCCCGAGCGTCCCGGCGGCGCCCCAGACGGGTGCGGCGAGCTCGTGGCTTCCCCGGATCCTCGCCAGCAGCTCGATCGCGCAGGCCACCACGAGCGCACCTCCGGCCGCCTGCACGACCCGCCCGGCGATCAGCGCCGCCACCGAGGTCGAGGCGGCGCAGGCGACGGAGGCGGCCACGAACAGTCCGAGGCCCGCGGCCCAGCCGGAGCGTGGGCGGGAGCGCGCGACCCGGACCGCCGGCAGCACCGTCAGCGCCAGGACCAGGTTGAACGCCGTCAACACCCAGGAGACGCCGAAGACGGTGGTCCCGTACTCGCTGAGGATGTCGGGGAGGGCGAGGGTGACGATCGAGGAGTCCGCGAGCACGACGGCAACGGTCAGCGCCAGGCTGATCTGCGTGAACCGGATCTGCCGCGGGTGCATGTGCGGCAGGATCGCAGGGGCGGGGCGGGCGCGCGGAGGCGCGACTAGGATTGCCCGGGTGGGCGGCTCCGACGAGACCTCGATCGCCGACCGCGCGGATCTCGAGGCGGCGATGGCGACGATCGCCGGGCTCGCTGAGGGGATCGGGCCGCGGCGGCCGACGGGGCCGGGGGAGCGGGCCGCGGCCGAGGCGCTCGCCGGACGGCTGCGGGCGACCGGCATCGATGCCGGGATCGAGGGCTTCGCCGGCTATTCGACGTTCGCCGCGCCGTTCGCGGTCATCCTCGCAGCGGCGCTCGCCCCCGCTCTGCTGCCGCGCCGCTGGCGGCTGCGCCGTGTCGCCCTCGCGGCCCTCGCCGCCGCGGGACTGCTCAGCGAGGGGTCGCTGGTGCGAACCCCCCTCTCGCGTGCGCTGGCGCGGCGGCCGAGCCAGAACGTCGTCGCGACGATCGAGCCGCGGGAGGAGGCGCAGCGGACCCTCTGCCTGGTGGCGCACATGGACAGCTCGCGCAGCGGCCTCATCTTCCACCCGCGAGTCGTCGCCTGGATGCCGCGCTGGATCGCGGCGTCCAGCGTGCTCGTGCTGCTCCAGGCGGTGCTCGAGCCGTTCGCGGGCCGCGCGCCCGCGCGGAGGCTGCTGGCGCTGGCGCGCGGCGGCCTGGCGGCGAGCCTCGGCCTCCTCGGCGAGCGCGAGCTGCGGGGCGTCGACGTCGACGGTGCCAACGACAACGCATCCGGGTGCGGGGTCGTGGTCGCCCTCGCCGGCCGGCTCGCCGCCGACCCGTCGCGCTCGACCAGGATCGTCGTCCTGCTCACCGGCTGCGAGGAGGCCGGGACCCTCGGCGCCCAGGCGTTTCGCGACTCCCGCGACACCGGCGGCTGGCTGTTCCTGAACTTCGACAACGTCGGCGGCCCGGGCGGCGTCCGCTTCCTGCGGCGCGAGGGCGTGATCGCGAAATGGCGCGCGGATTCGGGGATGGTTGCCGCGGCGGAGGGCATCTCCGGCCGGCGTCCGGAGCTGCGGATGTCGGCGGAGGACTCACCGGCCGGATTGACCTACGACAGCAGCCCGATCCACGCCGCCGGCGGCAGGGCGCTCACGATCAGCGTCCAGGACGGCTTCATCCCGGATCTGCACCAGCCGAGCGACATCCTGGCGAACGTCGTTCCCGACGGCATCGCCCGCACGCTCGCGGCCGGCATCGAGATGGTCGCGGCGATCGACCGCGGCGAAGCGGACTGACGAGGGGCGGACCGAGGTCAGCCGGGCGCCTGCCCGGCCCGCCGCGGCGGCCAGGCCCAGTCGCCGGCCCCGTCCCGGCCGCAGCCGGGCCGGCGCGACGTGCGAGGGGCCTCCCAAGCGACGCGGGACTCCTGGCGGGTCCGGCGCTTGCTCCCCTCGCAGCCGTTCGCTCCCCCGTCATCTCGACACTCGAGCCCGTACTGGCCGAGCGTCAGCAGGTCGATCGCCAGATCGATCCGGTCGGCGACCCGGTCGATCGCCGCGACTCCGATCTCGCGGCCGGTCCGTTGCCGGCGCCGAGGTCGTCTCTCGGTCTCCTTCGTGCTGTTCACGGGGGCGAAGATAGGCGTCGCCTCGGACGTACAGATGTTCGTGCAAGGGAAGTTGCAGCGATCAGCGACCGCGACGACCGAAGCTGTGCGCCGCCGGCAGGACCGCGTCGAGGTCGCTGATCTCGCGGCCGGTCCCGCGGCCGGGCGAGGGCTCGATCTCGCGCACGTCGGCGAGCGGGCTGTCGGGCCGCTCGATCGGGCGCACCGCGTCCGCGACCACGTTGACCACGCCCTCGCGGCGCTCGAGGCGCCCGGAGACGCTGATCAGCGACGCCGTCCTGACCGTCAGGCGGTGGCGCTCGTAGACGGGCGGGACGACGATCACGTTCGCCACCCCGGTCTCATCCTCGACCAGCAGGAAGGTGACCCCCTTCGCGGTCGCCGGGCGCTGGCGGGCGACGAGGAGTCCGGCGACCACGAGCCCGGCGCCGTCGGCGATCCGCGCCAGCGCCCCGCAGGTCACCGTCCTCGGGTCGAGGCCGTCGCGGAGGAGCGCCAGCGGATGCTCCTCGAGCGCGATGCCGTAAGCGCCGTAGTCGGCGGTCAGCCGCTCCCACGGCGTCTGCTCGGTCAGGGCCGGGGGGTTCGGCAGCGGCAGCGGCAGCGTGAGCTGATCGCCGCTCGCGACGGCGGTGCCGAGACGCCAGAGCGGGACGCGGCGACGGTCTCCGGCGTCGAGATCGCCGCAGGCGCCCGCCCAGGCGAGGCGCTCGAGCCCGTCGCGGCCGGTGCCCGAGCGCGCCGCGAGGTCGGCGAGGTCGGCGTAGGCGCCGCCGCGCTCTCGCTCCGCCACGACCGCC
>CAZTGN010000128.1:4477-5074 GCA_964613275.1 uncultured Conexibacter sp.
CGACCGCCTCGGCATCCTGCCCGGCGAGGCCCTTGACGTAGCCGAGCCCGATCCGGACGGAAAGGCCGCCGCCCGCGCCCGTTGCCCGTTGCCCGCCGTCCGCTGCACGCTCGACCCGGCACGGCACCGCGCTGGCGTTCACGTCCGGGCCCCGCACCTCGATCCCGCGCCGCTGCGCCTCGTGGACGAGCGCGTCGGGCGGGTAGAAGCCCATCGGCTGCTCGTTCAGCAGCGCGCAGAGGAGCTCGGGGCCGTAGTGGACGCGCAGCCAGGTCGATTGGTAGGCGAGCAGCCCGAAGGCGGCGGCGTGCGACTTCGGGAAGCCGAAGCCGGAGAAGCCGTGGATCTGGCGGAAGACCCGCTCGGCGACCCCGGCCTCGACCCCGCGCTCGACGGCGCCGGTGACGAAGCGCTCGCGATGCGCGCGCATCGCCTCCTCGGAGCGCTTGCGGCTCATCGCCCGGCGCAGCCCCTCGGCCTCGCCGGAGCTGAACCCGGCGAGCGCCATCGCGACCTGGATCACCTGGTCCTGGAAGACGATCGCCCCGAGCGTCTCGGCGAGGATCGGCTCCAGGCTCGGGTGCTCGTAGGGGATCT
>CAZTGN010000128.1:5084-7694 GCA_964613275.1 uncultured Conexibacter sp.
GCCGGGATCCTCGCGCAGCCGCCTGCGGCGCTCGAGGTAGGGGTGGACGGCGCCTCCCTGGATCGGGCCGGGGCGGACGATCGCGACCTGGACGGTCAGATCCTCGATGCTCTCCGGCCGCGACCGCGGCAGCATCTGCATCTGGGCGCGGCTCTCGATCTGGAAGACGCCGGTCGTCTCCGCCGCCTGGATCCGCCGGTACACCTCGGGATCGTCGAGCGGGATCCGCGAGAGGTCGATCCGCTCGCCGCGGACCCGTGCGATCTCGGCCACGGCCCGCTCGACCGCGGAGAGCATCCCGAGTCCGAGGAGGTCGATCTTGAGGAAGCCGGCGTCGGCGCAGGAGTCCTTGTCCCACTGGACGATCTGCCGACCCTCCATGGCCGCCGGCACGACCGGGCAGAGGTCGATCAGCGGGCGCGTCGCGAGCACCATCCCGCCCGGGTGCTGGGAGGGATGGCGGGGGAGGCCGTAGGCGTCGTCGAGGAGCTTTCGCAGCGCCCGCCGTCGCGGCTCCTCACCCTCGATCTCCGCCCGCTCGCAGTGGCTCGCCGAGCGTGCGGCGCGCTCGATCTCGGCCGCCGGCAGCCCCAGGGCCTTGCCGAAGTCGCGGACCGCCCCCTTCGACCGGTAGGTGGGGAACGCGGCGACGAGGGCCGAGCGGTCGGCGCCGTAGCGCTCGTGGATCCGCGGGATCAAGCGCTCGCGAATGTCGCGCGGGAAGTCGAGGTCGATGTCGGGGGCCTCGGTGATCTCCTCGTTCAGGAAGCGCCCGAGGAAGAGGCCGGCCTCGATCGGGTCGACGTGGGAGAGCCCGGTCAGGTAGCAGACGACCGAGCTGACGCTCGAGCCGCGGCCCCGCCCGGGCGGCAGCAGCGCCCGGGCGCAGTCGGGCCCGCGGACCTCGACCGCGATCTCGCGGGCGAGCTCGAGGAGGTCGCGATGGAGGAGGAAGAACCCGGAGAGCCCGAGCCTGGCGATCAGGCCCAGCTCCTGCTCCAGCCGGCGCTCGGCCTCGGCCCGCCGGGGACGACCGTCGTAGCGCTCGCCGAACCGCGCCCGGCAGGCCTCCGCGAGCCGGCGGTCGGCGCTGCCGTCCTCGGCGCCCGGATAGCGGTATCCGAGGTCGGTCGCCAGGTCGAAGCGCAGGCGCTCGGCGAGGCGCTCGGCCTCGGCGACCGCATCGGGATGCTCGCGAAAGCGCGCCGCCGCCCGTTCCGGCGCGAGCAACGTCGCGGCGCCGTTGCCGCGCCGCTCGGGCTCGGTCGACTCCAGGGTGCCGCCGAGCCGGACGGCGACGAGCGCGTCCTGCAGCGCGATCCGGTTGCGATCGTGGGCGTGGACGTCGCCGGTGGCCACGCACCGGACCCCGAGCGCCCCGGCGAGCCCGCGGAGGCGGCGGTTGCGGTCGCGGTCGCCGCGCCAGAGCGGGAGCTGCAGCTCGACCCGGAAGCGATCCGGCCCGAAGGCGCCGAGCAGCGCCCGGCCGAGGCGCTCGGCGCCGCGACGATCGCCGCGGGCGATCCGCCCCGCCAGGGCACCGTCGCGGGCGCAGCCGGAGAGGCAGACGAGGCCGCCGGCGTGATGCTCGACGTCGGCGAGCGTCACCGACGGCGGCAGCGGCTGCGCCTCGTCGCGGGTGTGCGCATGGGCGAGGGTGAGCAGCCGGCAGAGGTTCCGGTAGCCGGTCGCGTCGGCGACGAGGAGGGTCAGGTGGAAGGCGCCGGGCGGGCAGTTGCCGCGAAAGCCGGGTGGAGGGGTGGAGGCGTTCCGGTGCCATCGCACGGTCACCTCGGCGCCGGTGATCGGCCGCACCCCCTGGGCATGGCAGGCCCGGGCGAACTCCATCGAGCCCCAGAGACCGTCGTGGTCGGTCAGGGCGAGCTCGCGATAGCCGAGCTCCGCCGCTCGCAGGGCGAGCTCGTCGGGGCTCGAGGCGCCGTCGAGGAACGAGAAGGCGGAATGCGTGTGGAGCTCGACGTAGCTCACCGCTGCTCGTACCAGCGATTCGTCACGAGGTCGCGGTAGACGACCGCGCAGCGGCCGCCCGCGAGGACCAGCTCGAGGTAGTGGCGGCGCAGGGGCGATCCCGTCCACCAGCGGTCCTCGACGAGCCACTGCTCCCGCACCGACTCGACCGGAAGGGCGCCGACGCGGAGCGGGCGGCCGCCGTGGGCGGCGACCGGGATGGGTCGGGGGGCGTAGGGGTTCTCGGGCCGACTCACCGCTTGCCGGTCGGGTCGTTGTAGGGGATGAGCGTCGTCCAGCGCTCGGGGACCCGCGATCCGGGATCGACCTCGAGCACCCGCAGCACCGCATCGCGTCCGGCCGCCGCTCGAGCCTGGCGGACCGCCTCGCCGAGCCGCTCGCGCCGGCGCTCGCGCGGATCGTCGGCCAGCGCCGGCTGCGCGCCGGCGGCGGGGGCGAGCTCGATCGCGCGCAGGGCGAGCGCGACCGCGGGGGCGGCGAGGGCGCCGAGCTTCGGCGAGAGCGCCGCCCGCAGCCGCGCCGGCGCGGCGCTGGCGCTGCGCAAGGCCGCCGTCGCGCTCCAGCCGCCGCCGCCCGCGAGCCGGGCCTCGAGGGCGAGCGAGCGGATCGCCCGCCCGCGCC
>CAZTGN010000129.1:0-7681 GCA_964613275.1 uncultured Conexibacter sp.
GCTGCCCCGGTCGCCGGCTCCCGCTCACCGCCTGGTCCCAATCCGACCCCTCCTCTGGATCGGACGCCATCCTATTACGGGCGCGGCGTCAACCGTTCAACCGCACCGGCAGGGTCTTGAGCTGGTTCAGGAACGGCGAGACGGCCGGGCGCGGCTCGCCGGCGCGGCTCATGTCCGGGTAGCGCTTCAGGACCTCCTCGAGCAGGACCTTGAGCTCGAGCCGCGCCAGCGCCATCCCCAGGCAGGCGTGGCGGCCGCCGCCGCCGAACGCCTGATGCTCGGGGTTGCGGTGGATGTCGAAGCGGTCGGGGTCGTCATGGACCGTCTCGTCGCGGTTCGATGACACGTACCACATCAGCACCTTGTCGCCCTCGGCGATCGGGTGTCCGGCGATCTCGGTGTCGGTCGTCGCGGTGCGGCGGAAGTTCGCGAACGCCGGGTACATCCGCAGGCACTCCTCGATCGCCATCGGGATCAGCGACGGGTCGTCGACGAGCTCGCGCATCTGGTCGGGATGGTCGAGGAGCACGTTGATCGCGCTCGTGAACGTCGCCTTCGTCGAGTCGTTGCCGGCGGCGACGAGCAGGAAGAAGCCCATGATGATCTCGTCGTCGGAGAGCATCTCGCCGTCGATCTCGGCCGCGACGAGGACGCTGGTCAGATCGTCGGTCGGGTTGGCGCGGCGGTCGTCGATCATCGCCTGTGCCCGCCGGAAGATCTCCGGCAGGTCCTCGGCGAGGACCTGCTCGAGCCCGCCCGGCGCCAGGTCCTCGTCGCCGACCCCGAGCGTGGTGTTCATCAGCGTCGCCCACGCCTTGTCGTCCTCCTCGGCGATCCCCATGAAGTTGCCGATCACCCGCGAGACGACCGGCTGGGCGATGTCTTCGACGATGTCGCAGCTCTCGCGCCCCTCGATCCGGTCGAGGACCCGGACCGCGATCGCGCGGATCTCGTCCTCGTGCATCGCGATCCGCTTCGGCGTGAAGCCGCGCTGGAAGAGCGCCTTGAGGCGATCGTGCTTGGGCGGGTCCATCGCGATGAACATCGAGGTCATCAGCTCGAGCGGGATCGCGTGGGTGAGCGCGATGCAGCCGCCGCGCTCGGACGAGAACGTCTTGTGGTCGCGGCTCACCGCGTGCACGTCGGCGGCCGTGACGACCGACCAGAACCCGGCCTCGTCGGGGTACTCGGTGATCTCCGACCAGTGGACCGGGCACTCGCCGCGGAGCCGCCGGAAGATCTCGTGCGGCGCCCCCTCCTGCCAGTTCTCGGGATCGCCGACGTCGATCGCGTCGAGGTCGATCGCGTCGAGGTCGGTCTCGGTCTCGGTCTCGGTCTCGGTGGCCATTCCGCTCCCTTCGGGCGCTCGGTTCGCGCCCGCAAGGGTAACTGGCCGGCCAGCCAGCCTCTACCCGGACGTGCGGGCGGCCTCGCGGGCGGCGGCCGTGAAGCGGGCCACGAGCAGCGACTCGTCGTCGCGGCGGCGGGCGATGTAGAGCGGGGAGCGATGGCGGGAGCGGATGGCGACGAACTCGACGCCGGTCCGGCTCAGGCTCCGCACCGACGCCGGCAGCACGGCGATGCCGAGGTCGGCGGCGACGAGCCCGAGCACCGCCTGGATGCTGGTCGCCTCCTGGGCGATCCTGCCGGCGCCGTCGGCCTCCTGGCTCAGCGCGAGGACCTGGTCGTAGAGGCCCGGGACGACCTCGCGGGCGAGCAGCACCAGCGGCTCGCCGGCGATCGTCCGCGCGACGAGCGAATCGCGGGCGGCGAGCGGATGCCCGCTCGGAACGGCGGCCACCAGCTCCTCCTCGACCAGCTTCTCGAAGACGAGGCCGGCCCCCTCGAACGGGGGGCGGAGCAGGCCGACGTCGAGCCGGCCCGACTCGAGGCCGTCGACCTGGGCGCCGACGCCGAGCTCGCGCAGGGTCAGCTCGACGTCGGGGTAGGCGGCCTGGAACTTCCGCACGGCCTGGGGGACGATCGTGCTCGCCGCGGCCTCGAGGAAGCCGACGGTGAGGTGCCCGATCTCGCCCGCCGCGGCCCGTCGCGCGGCACGGATGCCGCCCTCGACGTCGTCGATCGCCCGTTGCGCGTAGGGGCGCAGCCCCGCCCCCGCCGCCGTCAGCCGCACCTCGCGGCGGTTGCGCTCGAACAGCCTGGTACCGATCGACCGCTCGAGGCGCTGGATCTGCTGGCTGATCGCCGGCTGGGCGACGCGGACGCGCTCGGCGGCGCGACCGAAGTGGAGCTCGTCGGCGACGGCGAGGAAGTAGCGCAGGTGGCGGAGCTCGACATCCATAAGTTGCGCGTCTCACAGGGTAGCTTCGCATATATTGGACTTCTGAGAATCCGGTATCTACCGTCGGGGTCGTGCTGAACCCGCCCCCCGAGCGTCCGCGCGCGCGGACCCTGATCGCGAGCAGCGCCGAGCCGGCGGCGCAGCAGGCGCTGCGCGCCCGCGTGGCGCGGTCGCTGCGCTCCCTCGCCGACCGGCTCGCCGGCGAGTCCCCGCACACGGCCCGCGTTGCGCTCGCCGCCCAGGAGGGCGAGCGCAAGCGCGTCGCCCGCGAGCTCCACGACGAGGTCGGCCAGGGGCTCGTCGCGGTCGCGCTGATGGCGGAGCGCGCTGCCGCCGAGCCGCCCGCCGACGGCGGCGAGACCTATGCCGAGATCGCCCGCCGGACCCACTTCTACCTCGACGAGCTGCGCCGCATCGCCCACGAGCTCAGGCCCGAGATGCTCGACGACCTCGGCCTCATCGACGCCCTCGTCGCGCTCGCCGCGAGCGTCGAGGCCGACCACGGGCTGATCGTCGGGCGCGAGCTGCCGCGCGAGCTGGAGCTGAGCGGCGAGCGCGAGCTCGTCGTCTACCGCGTCGCCCAGGAGGCGCTCGCCAACGCCGCCCGCCATGCGGCCGCCACGCGCGCATGGCTGACGGTCGCGGTGCGCGACGGCATCCTCGCCCTCGAGGTCGGCGACGACGGGCGCGGGATCCCGGCCGGAGCCGAGCCGGGGGTCGGGATCGGGGGGATGCGGGAGCGCGCCCGCCTCGCCGGCGCCGCGCTCGAGATCGGCACGGGCCCGGGCGGCCGGGGGACGCGGGTGCGGCTCGAGCTGCCGGTTGCCGGTGCGGGGGGTTGAGATGACGGTCCCGCTGAAGGCCAGGATCATGCTCGCCGACGACCACGAGATGGTTCGCGACGGCCTCGCGCTGGTGATCGACAGCGCCCCCGACCTGGAGGTGACGGCCGTCGCGAGCGACGGCGTCGAGGCGCTGCGCACGCTGCTCGCCGGCGAGTTCGACCTCGCCGTCCTCGACGTCTCGATGCCGCGCATGACCGGGATCAACGTCGCCCGCGAGCTCGCGCGCCAGCGCCCCGACACGCGCGTGCTGATGCTCTCGATGCACGACAACGAGCGCTACTTCTTCGCGGCGCTCGAGGCCGGCGCCTCCGGCTACGTGCTGAAGTCGGCGGCCAATCGCGAGCTGATCGACGCCTGCCGGCAGGCGCTCCGCGGCGGCACGTTCATCCAGCCGCGGGCCGCTCGCGCGATCATGCGCGACCTCGCGGCGGCCACCGGGGAGCCCGACGATCCGCTCACGCCGCGCGAGGCCGACGTGGTCAAGCTGATCGCCGAGGGCTACACGAGCGACGAGATCGGCGAGATGCTGATCATCAGCGGCCGCACCGTCGACCGCCATCGCGCCAACGTGCTCGAGAAGCTCGGGCTCCGCAACCGGGTCGAGCTGACCCGCTACGCCATCCGTCGCGGCCTCGTCGAGGCCTGAGAGGCCCGCGCCTCCGCTCAGGCGGCGAGCTGCGCCGCCGCCGCGGCCGCCGTCGGCGCGGCGACGATCTCGAGGTCGCGGATCGCGCCGTTGGGCAGCTCGACGGCAACGGTCGCGCCGGCGCCCCGGCCGAGGATGGCGCTGCCGATCGGCGAGGAGGCGGAGACGGCGTCGCCGCCGGTCGCCTCGTAGTCGCCGACGATGCGCCGCTCGACGGTCTCGCCCCCGATCCGGATCGTCACGACCGAGCCGATCGCGGCGAAGTCCGCGGCGGCACCATCCTCCTCGATGACCTCGGCCGTGGCGAGGACCTGCTCGAGCGCCTGCAGGCGGGCGCTCGAGACCGCCTCCTCCTCGATGATCTGCAGGTAGTCGTCGTTTCCGGTCGCGTCGCCGAACTCGCGAGCGCTGCGGAGCCGGCGTGGGAGCTCGACCTCGATGTGGCGGCGCAGGTCGTCGCGGCGGGCCCGGAGCTCGCGCTCGCCCTCGCGGGTGAGCGTGATCCGTGCCGGTCGCGCCGGCGGGGCCGGGGTCGGGCTCTTGGCGTTCGTGAGTGTCGTGTTCGCGGACATGCGGGGATGATCGGCGCGGCGGCGACGACGGGCAATGGGTCTTGTTGACCATCTTCGGGCCGTCGATCTACACGGATCCGCCCATTGCCGCGGCGGTGGCGAGCGGGCACGCTTCCCGCATGGGCTTCGAGCAGATCAGACAGCGGGCCGAGCGCCGGCAGGCGCTCGGCGCCGACCGGCGCGCCGAGCCCCGCACCCGCGCGGAGGCGGCCCTCCAGGACCGCTGCCTGGGGCTTGCCGAGGCGGCCCAGGATCTCGAGCGGGTCGCCGGCGCCGACGGTGCCGGCGGCGCGGTGCCGGCGGCGCTCGGCTGCGTCACGTCGGCCTTCGAGTCGCTCGCGAACTCGATGCTGATGATGCGCGGGCTCGTCCTCCGCGAGCAGCAGGAAGGCGAGGGATCGGACCCGGAGGCGGAGCGCCTGGCACGGCTGCTGTTCGCGATCGACCAGAACCTGCGCTTCGCCGCCCACGCGGCCGACCTCGGCCGCCGCGGCGTCGACGCCGAGCCCGATCGCGCCCCGGCGCTGCGGTCGCTGGCGGGCTGACGGCGGGCGGGCGGCGGGACGGCCCGTTAGGGTTGAGGCGGGAGAGGCCGTGAAGACCTGGTCGCTGAACGAGCTCGACACGCAGCCGCGCAAGCCGGAGATCGTCGAATCGAACGACGACGCGCGCGCGATCGTGATCGACCTGCCGGCGGGCGAGAGCCTCGACGACCACGAGGTCCACGAGCGCGCCTGGCTCGTCGTCGTCGCCGGCGAGATCGAGGTCACCGCGCTCGACTCCGGTGAGCGCTCCAGCGGCGGAGTCGGCACCTTCATCGAGTTCGAGCCGACCGAGCGCCACCGTGTCGACGCCCGCGAGGATTCCCGCTTCCTGCTGCTCCTGACCCCGTGGCCGGGCGACGGTCATCCCGGCGCGTTGAGCCTCGAGGAGAAGGCGCGGGTCAGGGCGCGGGCGGCGGAGCGAGAGCGGCAGAGCTCGAGCTGACGAGCTCCGCGATCTCCTCGAGCGGCCGTCGCCGGCCGGTCAGGAACGGCAGCTCGTGGCGGGTGTAGCGGCGCGCCCCGGCGCTCCGCAGGTGGCGCATCAGGTCGGTGATCGGGCTCAGCCGATCGGACTCGAAGGCGAGCAGCCACTCGTAGTCGCCGAGGCCGAAGGAGCTGACGGTGTTCGCCAGGATCTCGGGGTAGTCGCGGCCCATCCGCCCGTGCTCGGCGAGCAGGGCCGCCCGCTCCTCGGCCGGCAGCAGGTACCAGTCGTGGGTGCGGACGTAGGGATAGACGCACACGAACCCGAGCGGCTCGCGACCCTCGACGAACGCCGGCAGGTGCGCCTTGTTGAACTCGGCCGGGCGGTGGATGCCGATCGCGCTCCACCAGAGCTCGAGCATCGCGCCGAGCCCGGAGCGCCGGAACCCGGCGATCGCGTCCTGCAGCGCGACCGCGTCGTCGGCGACCAGCCAGAGCAGCAGATCGGCTTCGGCCCGAAAGCCGGTCAGGTCGTAGGCGCCGCGCAGGGTCACGCCCGCGAGCGCGTCGCCGGCCTCGGCGGCGAGCGCGGCGGGCTCGTCGGGAGCGGCGTCGCGCTCGGGGCCGCGGGCCCGGAAGGCGCAGTAGGCGACGAAGACCTCGGGCTCGGCCGCTACAGCCACGGTGTGTCCCGGGCGAGGGCGATGCCGAAGAACGTGCTCACGACCGTGAAGGCTACGACGCCGGCGTGGAGGATGAGTCCGCGGCCGCGGGGTCGGGTGGATCGGCCACCCACGCCGTCGCTCTCGTGGCAGCGTCCGAGCGTGCGCCGGGCCATCGCGAGGAGCACCGTGAGCAGCGCGGCGGCGCCGACGAGGAGCAGCCGGACGCCGGCGAGGGCTCTCAGGCTTCCCCGCCGCTCAACCGAGCTCGCCCTTGAAGTAGGCGGCGTTGAGCGCCGTGAAGCGCTCCCACTCGGGGGGCACCTGCTCCTGGGCGTAGATCGCATCGACCGGGCAGGCCTCGACGCAGGCGTCGCAGTCGATGCACTCGTCGGGATCGATGTAGAGCTGGTCGTGCGCCTCGTAGTCGGGCTCGTCGGGCGTGGGGTGGATGCAGTCGACGGGGCACACCTCGACGCAGGAGTTGTCCTTCTCCCCGATGCAGGGCTCGGTGATCACGTAGGCCATCGGCTCACCTCCGCGGTCTCGATGATTTACACATTCTCGCTATGTAAAACGCTAGCACCGATCGACTTGCTTTGCACAGTCACGCTGTGCAAAACTGGCGGCATGGACGCGCCGGCGGAGCAGACCTTGCTCGGGCAGCCGACGCGGGCACGCCTGTTCTCGGCCCTCAAGGAGCTGCGCCGCGCCGCGTCGACGGAGGAGCTCGCGAGCGCTGTGGACATGCACGTGAACGGCGTCCGCCGCCACCTCGAGCGCATGCACGAGGGGGGCCTGCTCGAGCGCCAGCGTTCGCGGCACGGGCGCGGCCGCCCCCGCGACGAATGGTCGATCGCCCCCGGGGCGAGCCCCGACGGTGGCCCGCCGAACGGCTATGCGGATGTCGCCCGCTGGCTCGCCCGATCGATCCCGACCGGGCCGGGTCGCCTGCGCCAGGTCGAGGTGACCGGCCGCGAGGTCGGCCGCGACCTCGTCGCCGGCCCGACCGACGACCTGGCGGCGGCATTCCGGCAGACGTTCTCGGCGCTGGGCTTTCAGCCCGAGGTCGAGGACGGCGGGGACGCCATGACCGCGAAGCTCTGCAACTGCCCCTATCGCGACTCGGCGATCGAGAACCCGGAGGTGATCTGCCGGCTTCACCGCGGCCTCACCGTCGGCGTGCTCGAGACGCTCGATCCCGATGCCCGCGTCGTCCGCTTCGAGCCGCATGACCCCGCCCGCGCCGGTTGCATGGTCGAGATCGCCCGCCCCCGCCGAGGGCGGGGGGCCGGCGTCGAGCCGTCGTAGCCGGCGGCCGACCCTCACAGCCCGCGGCCGACAGCCAGCCCGCGGCCCGACCTCGCAGCGGCGGCCGACAACCCCCGTAGCCGTCGCCGACTCTCATAGCTCGCGCTTATGACTGCGAGGTCAATGAGATATTGGACACTCAATATGTGGCTAACTAACCTCGGTCGGGCGGGCCCGGCCACGGGCGCCGCGCCAGCCGATGGCCGTCCTCACCGCACCCCAGCCCGAAGCTCCGCCCGCGCGGCGGCCGCAGCGGCTCTGGTCGGGCGGGCTCCGGTCCCCGGGATGGCCGCGGGCGGTTGCCGGCACCCTGCTCGGCGGCCTCTTCGGCTTCGGCCTCGTCGTCGCCCTGCGCGCGATCAGCGGCCTCGAGAT
>CAZTGN010000130.1:0-7680 GCA_964613275.1 uncultured Conexibacter sp.
TGGCCCTGCTCGCCGCGCTCGCGGCCGGCACGCCGGTCGCATTCGGGGAGGAGCGGCGGGTTCCCGTGATCGAGCTCGACGGCGCGCTGACGCCCGCCGCCGCCGACTGGGTCGGCCACGCGCTCGAGCGGGCCGACGCCGAAGGGTCCGAGCTGGCGATCATCCGCCTCGACACGCCCGGCGGGCTCGACTCCGCCGTCGAGGAGATCGTCGATCGCGTCCGCACGGCGCCGCTGCCGGTCGTCGTGTACATCGATCCCGGCGGCGCCGGAGCGGAGGCCCGGGGCGCCGCGATCGTCGACGCCGCCGACATCGCCGCGATGGCGCCGGGGACGACGCTCGAGCTCGACGGCAACGACCTCGGTGAGAACACCGCTCTCAAGCAGGGCCGGATCGACATGATCGCGGCCGACCCGCAGGCCCTGCTCGACGAGCTCGACGGCTTTCAGGTCGGCGGCCCGAGGTCGGCGACCCTGGGCACCGCCGGGGCGATCATCGACGAGCGCGCCCCGACCGTGCCGTACCGGCTGCTGGCGCTCCTGGTCGAGCCCGACGTCGTCTACCTGCTGCTCCTCGTCGGCCTGCTCGGGCTCGCGCTCGAGTCGTTGCTGTCGGGCGCGATCGTCCCCGGCGCGGTCGGCGCGGTCGCCCTCGTGCTCGGAGTCCTCGGCGCCGTGCAGCTCCCGCTGACCGCGATCGGCGTCGTCCTGCTGGCCGCGGGAGCGGCGCTGATCGCGGCCGAGAGGCGATTCCCGACCGGGGGGCTACTCGGAGTCGGCGGCGTCGCCGCCCTGATCGCGGCTGGGCTGCTCCTCTTCGACACCGGTACCGGCGAGGTCGCGGTCGCGCCCGGATTCGTGATCGCCGCCGGCCTCGTGCTCGGGCTCGCGACGGTTGTCGGCACCCGCGCGTCGGCGTCGCACGGGGGCGGCAGGCCGTTCGCGGGACCCGGTCGGAACCGGGCGTAGTGGCCGGGTAATAGAGTCAGGCCGATGGTTGCTCTCGCGATCCTTGCGGCGCTGGTCCTGCTCGGCCTGCTGCTCCGGGCGGCATCGGGCCGTAGCCTGCGCTCGCACGCCCGCGGGGTCGTCTTCCGGCTCGGCCGGCTGATCGCGCTGAAGGGGCCCGGGCTGCGCTTCTTGATCCCGATCGTCGACCAGATGGTCCGGGTCGACCTGCGGACGGTGACGCTGAACGTGCCGCCGCAGGAGGTGATCACCAAGGACAACGTCACCGTCCGCGTCAACGCGGTCGCCTACTTCCGGGTCCTCGATCCCGATCGGGCGATCACCGAGGTCGAGAACTACCTGGTGGCGACCTCGCAGATCGCGCAGACGACGCTGCGCTCGGTGCTCGGCAAGGCCGAGCTCGACTCGCTCCTGTCCGAGCGCGAGCGGCTCAACCAGGAGCTGCAGGCGATCATCGACGAGCAGACCGAGCCGTGGGGGATCAAGGTCTCGACGGTCGAGGTCAAAGACGTCGAGCTGCCCCAGGACATGCAGCGGGCGATCGCCCTGCAGGCCCAGGCCGAGCGCGAGCGGCGGGCGAAGATCATCGGCTCCGAGGGCGAGTACCAGGCGGCCCAGAAGCTCGCCGACGCCGCCGACATCATCAGCCAGAACCCCGCCACGATCCAGCTCCGCTACCTGCAGACCCTGCTTCAGATCGGCGTCAACAACACGACGATCGTCTTCCCGCTGCCGATCGACCTGGTCGAGTCGTTCCGCAAGGTGATCGGCGAGGGGCAGGCCCCCGGCGGGGGCGGGGACGTCCCCGAGGGCCCGCGGCCGACGATCGAGCCCGAGCCCGGCGATCCCGAGCCCCCGCCTCCGCCGCCCACGTCGCCGATCTGAGCGCGGGCCCCGAAGACCGCGCGGCGGCGCCGCCCGAGGCCCGGATCGACCAGCTCACCGGCCAGCGGGCGATCCTCGCCCCGGGCCGCCGCGACCGCCCGCGCGCGTTCGTGCCGGCCGCCGCCGGGCAGGCTGCGGACGCCGCCGCGACCTGCCCGTTCTGCTCCGGCCGCGAGGAGCGGACCCCGCCCGAGGTCTGGGCAAACCGGCCCGCTGGCGGCGCAGCCGACGGCGCCGGCTGGGCGCAGCGGTCGGTTCCGAACCTCTACCCGGTCCTGAGCGGCCCCGATGCCGCCGCGGGCGTCGCCTCCCCGACCGTCGAGTCGGGCCTGACGAGCGCCGCCGACCCGCTGCGGAGCTCCGCCCGCGCCGCCGAGCCGGAGCTGTTTCGGACCGTGCCGGTCCACGGCGCCCACGAGGTCATCGTCAGCGCGCCGCGCCATGCGGTCGCGCTCGCCGAGCTCGACGCCGGCGAGCTCGGCGGCGCCGTCGCGGCCTGGCGGGCGCGGATCGCCGCCCGCGTCGACGAGGCCTCCTACGTCCACCTCTGCGTCAACGAGGGGCCGGCGGCCGGCGCGACGCAGCCGCACAGCCACGCGCAGCTCTTCGCGCTGCCCTGGGTGCCGACCGAGGTCGCCCGCGAGCGCGAGCGCTTCGGCGCCTACAACGAGCGGACGATGGGCGGCCACCTGCTCGAGGATCTGCTGGTCGAGGAGGTGCGGCGCCGTGACCGGCTCGTCGCGATCGACGACGAGGCGGCGTTGATCTGCCCCTGGGCATCGCGCTCGCCCTACGAGCTGCGCCTCATCCCGCGCTCGGTGGCAGCCCGCTTCGAGCACGACGATCGCGGGACGACGCTGCTCGGCAGGGCGCTCGGAGCCCTCACGGCCCGCTTCGACGGGACCCCCCAGCTCAACCTCTGGGTGCGGACGGCGCCGCGCGGCACGGACGAGTTCCACTGGCACATCGACATCGCCCCGCGGCTCGGCAGGCGGGCCGGCTTCGAGCTCGGCACCGGCGTCGAGATCAACTCGGTGGCGCCGGAGCGGGCCGCCGCCGAGCTGCGCGAGGCGATCGGCGCCTGACGGCTCCCGATGGCCGCCGCCGCCCCGTCCGCGGGGGTTCGGGGTCGATCGTCTAGCCTGCCCCGACCGATGCCGCCGCTCGCCCGCCCCTACCCGCGCTTCATCGCCGACAGCGCCCAGGAGTCGCGTCCGTACGGGCGCTGGGAGGAGCGGCTGACGGAGGCGTTCGCCGCGCGCTGCGCCGACCTCGCCGCGGAGGCGGGCACGGGGCCCGACCTCGGCTCGATCCGCTTCTTTCCGGAGCGGACCTGGGGCGGGCGCACCTACGTGCCGGCCGTCGCCTCCGGCGCTGCCGAGGTCGACGGGACGATGCCCGAGTTCTTCGGCCATGTCTCGTTCCGTCGCGTCGGCGAGGGCGAGCCGGAGGAGATGGCCGCCGCCGCCGACTTCACCGACGTGACCGCCGATGCCAACCCCGAATGGGAGGTCGACCTCAACGACGACGTCATCGGCGCGTGGCGCGCCGACGGCGGCCGCGGCGGCGAGATCACGCTGATCTGGGGGACGCCGCTGATCCGCGGGGCGCTCGCGGCCACGGCCGAGCTCGACGGCGAGGTGGTGGACCAGGCGGCCGTCAACGAAGGCCGCTTCACGCTGGTGGCGGTCGATGCCGTCCACGGCTTCGGCGACGACCACTTCCTCGAGGTACGGCTCTGGAACCGGAAGCTGCAGGAGATCGCCTCCGAGAGCCTCTACGCCGACGACGAGGACGGCGAGGCGGCCGAGGGGTAGCCGCTCAGCCGCGGTGGTACCAGACCGGCGCCGCGATCGCCGCGCGCAGGCCTTCCTTGCCGTCGTCGAGCACCGAGGGGCCGTGGGTGAACAGCAGACGGCTCCAATCGAGGTCGAGCAGGGGCACGAGCGTCGGCACGAACCGCTCGGCGTAGAAGCGGGCGACCCGCTCGTCGACCGGCTCGCCGGACCAGACCCGCGGGCCGTCGTCGGTCCCGACGACGGCGTCGGCGAAGACGAGCGCGTCGTGGGAGGGGATCAGAAGCGGCGTCTCGTAGCGTCGCGGCTTGCCGATCGGCTGCGCGCTGACGCCGGCCGGCAGCTCGTCGCCGGGCGCGAACGGCGTGAAGCCGGCCGCCGAGGCGAGCCGCCTGGCGACGGCGGGGTGGCCGTGGATCGTCACCTCGCGATCGCCTCCGAGGCGGTCGCGGACCGACTCGGCGCTGCGGACGTGGTAGGTGATCGTGATCAGCACCCGGATCGGCGCCGGGGCGGAGCTCGCGATCAGCTCCCAGGCCGGGTCGCGGTCGTCGAGCAGCGGGTCGACGAGGAGGGACTGACCGCTCGCCTCGGCGAGGAAGCTGGCGACCTCGGAGCCGAAGTCGCCCGGGTGCCACTCGGGATGGCGGCGCGCCCATCGCCACAGGCCCGGCGCGATCTCCTCGATGTCCCTCCCGCCGGTCACGGCGGGGCAAACCTACCGAGGGCGCATCCACCCCCGCGGCGCCGCAGCCGGCGCAATAGGTTCCCCGCATGCGCTTCCGCCACCCGACCGGCCGCACGACCGGTTGAGTCCGATGGCGGCGCGGGTGGACAGGGCGGCCGCGGAGCTGTCGCCGTCCTACTTCGCGCTCGTGATGGCGACCGGGATCGTCTCGGTCGGAGCCCACCTGCTCGACGTCGGTCCGGTCGCGATCGGGCTCTACGCCTTCAATGCCGTCGCCTACGTCGTCCTCTGGCTCTTGACGATCGTCCGCATCGCCCGCCACCGCGACGCGCTCATCCGCGACCTCACCGACCACCGGGTCGCGTTCGGCTTCTTCACCACGGTTGCGGGGACCTGCGTGCTCGGCACCGAGACGATCCTGATCGCCGACCACTACGAGATCGCGACGGTGCTGCTCGCGATCGCCGCGGTCCTCTGGGTCGTCCTCACCTACACCATCTTCGCCGCGATCACGATCAAGCCCGACAAGCCCTCGCTTCCGGAAGGGATCAACGGCGGCTGGCTGCTCAGCGTCGTCGCCACCCAGGCGATCGCGGTCCTGACCGCGCTCCTCGCCGCCCACTGGGGGCAGCCGCTGCGCATGCACGCCAACTTCGCCGCCCTGTCGATGTGGCTGTGGGGCGGGATGCTCTACATCTGGATCGTCGCGCTGATCTTCTACCGCTACACCTTCTTCCGGTTCTCCCCGGCCGATCTCGCCCCCCCTTACTGGATCAACATGGGGGCGATGGCGATCTCGACCCTGGCCGGGTCGCTGCTGATCGTCAACGCCCCCGATGCGCCGTTTCTGGGGTCGCTGCGACCCTTCCTCAAGGGCTTCACCGTCTTCTACTGGGCCACCGGTACCTGGTGGATCCCGATGATCGCGATCCTCGCCGTCTGGCGCTACGGCTTCAGCCGCCTGCCGCTGACCTACAGCCCGCTCTACTGGGGGGCGGTGTTCCCGCTCGGGATGTACGCGGTCGCCACCCACGAGATGGAGCGGGCGATGGACTTCGGCTTCCTCGATCCGCTCCCGCAGGTCTTCTTCGCGATCGCGCTCGCCGCTTGGCTGTTGACCGCGTCGGGCCTGCTCCGCAGCCTGCGCCGCGGCTGGCAGGCCGGCGCCCGATCGCCTGGGGCGGAATGATCCGCGAACGGGCTTGCGCCCTCGGCTAATGTTCAAGCCCGCGGCGGCGACGCCTGCGGGCAGCGGGACACACGGAAAGCGAGGCGGATGAGCAGGGGGCGTACTGACAGCCTGAGAGCGACCGGCACGGAGGCCGGCCCGCGTCCCGGTCGTCGCCTGCTGACCCTCCTTCTCGTAGCGCTCGCGGTCCTGATCGCGCCACCGGCCGCGGCCCACGCCGACGACCGCATCTACTGGTCGAACGACGCGAGCGACACGATCGCCTGGACGAAGCTCGACGGCAGCGGCGGTGGCGGCACCGTCAACACGACCGGCGCGACCATCGAGGGCCCGATGGGCCTGACGCTCGACCCCGCTCACGGACGCCTCTACTGGACCAACTGGAACAGCCACATGGGCACGACGATCTCCTGGGCGAATCTCGACGGCTCCGGCGGCGGCGACCTCGCGATCACCGGCGCGACGATCGCCGGCCCGCACGGGCTCGCGATCGACCCGACCGACGGGCCCTACGGGACGCTGTACTGGCCCAATCACGACATGAGCGGCGTCGGCTCGATCTCGTGGGCGCAGCTCGATGCCGGCGGCACGGGCGGCGCCGGCGGCGACCTCCCGATCACGAGCGCGACCCTCGACGAGCCGCGGGGGGTGACGATCGATCCGGCGGGCGGCCGCCTCTACTGGTCGAACTTCGCCGACGGCCTCGGCAAGTCGATCTCCTGGGCGAGCCTCGACGGCACGACGAGCGGCGACCTGATCCCCGACATCGCCGCCGGCGCCGACCCCTTGGATCCCGACCCGCCCACCGGCCCCGAGGGCACCACGATCGACCCCGCCACGGAGACGATCTACTGGTCCGACTTCGGCCAGAAGCACCTGATCCAGTACGCCAACGCCGACGGCTCCGGCGCCATCTCGAGCCTGAACACGAGTGGGGCGGCGACGAAGGGCGTGCACGGAGTCGCGATCGACCCCGAGACGAACCGGATCTACTGGCCGAACTGGTTCTCCGACAACGTCACCTCGTCCGGCATCTCCTACGCGAAGCTCGACGGCAGCGGCGGCGGCGACCTCGACACCACCGGCACGGAGATCGACCGGCCCAACCTGCCGTCGATCCTCAAGCAGCCCGATGCGACCGACCCGCCCCAGGTGAGCGGCGGCACCGAGGTCGGCGCGACCCTCGACTGCTCGACCGGCACATGGGCCGGCGACGTCGTCGAGGCGCTCGCCTACCAGGCGCCCGAGAGCCTCTCCTACCGCTGGACCCGCGACGGTGCCGAGCTCGCGGGAGCGACCGCGAGCTCGATCACCGCCGACGCCGCCGGCACCTACCGCTGCCACGTCACCGCGACCAACGCCGCCGGCTCGACCACGCAGGACAGCGCCGGGCATGCGGTGGTGGAGCCCCCGCCGCCGCCGTCGAACGAGTTCGGCTTCGGCAAGCTGAAGCTGAACCGCGACCGCGGCACCGCCAAGCTCGCGGTCGAGCTGCCCGGCCCCGGTGAGGTGGCGCTTTCCGGCGAGTACCTGACCGCGGTCGGCAAGCATCCCGCGGCAGCCGGCGAGGTCCGGCTCAAGGTCAAGCCGCTGGGCAAGACGAAGCGGACCCTGCACCGCCGCGGCAGGGCCACGGTGCGCCCGAACGTCACCTTCACGCCGACCGGCGGCGACGCCAGGACGCGGACCAGGCGGGTGCAGCTGATCGAGAAGCGCGCGAGGCCCTGAGGGCGCCTGCCCCCGGCCCGATCCGGGCGGGCGGGGAACCCGGCGTGCCGCGGCCGGTTTCGCAGTAGTCTCGGGGACGAGCGGAGTACTTGGGGGTGGAGGTGTGGAGCAGTTGACGGGCCCGAATCGGGCGGCGCACGTGGGTGGCCGGCGGGCGGCGATCCTCGTCGCGGCCCTGCTCGCCGCATCGCTGTGCCTGGTCCTCGCCGGCCGCGCCGGGGCGGAGTCCGACACGTTCATCGACTCCGGGCCGGGCGGACCGACCAACGACGACACGCCGACCTTCGCGTTCTCCGCCGGCGTACCCGGGTCGACGTTCGAGTGCCGCGTCGACGCCGACCCGTTCGCGGCCTGCTCGGGGCCCGGCGACTCCCACACGACGGCGTCGCTCCCCGACGGCCCCCACACCTTCGAGGTCCGGGCGAT
>CAZTGN010000131.1:0-4322 GCA_964613275.1 uncultured Conexibacter sp.
GGGTCGATCGCGTCGCCCGACCGCGTGCCGCCGGCAAGGCGTTCGAGCGGGACACGCTCGAGGCGCTGCTCGACGAGAAGCTCTCGCGGCGGCAGGTCCGCGACATCCAGTCCGGCTACAAGGACCCCGACCGCTTCGACAAGTGGCTCTCGATCCTCCAGGAGCGGGTCGCCTACGACGAGCCGATCGTGCTCCCGCTCGGGGAGGGGCTGAACGTCGTCCGCGCCGGGGAGGGCGAGCTGGTGATCCGCTGCGACTGCGGCCACCGGTTCTGCCGCCACGACCGCAACTGGAAGATGGAGGCGGCGATCTTCGTCCGCGACGACGAGGAGACGATGGGCGAGGTCTTCCCGAAGCTCGCCGGCGGCGACCCCGACTGGGTCGAGGTGCGCGAGTTCTACTGCCCCGAGTGCGCGCGGCTGCTCGAGTGCGACGCGACGACGCCCGGCTACCCGGTCACCCACGACTTCCTGCCCGACATCGAGGGTTTCTACCGGGGCTGGCTCGGCCGCGAGCTGCCCTGAGCGGCAGCCCGGCCCGGCGCCGTTGCGACCGCCGGCTCGCCGCGCCCGTCCCGGCGCAGGACCAGCACCTCGTCACCGGGCTCGAGCAGGGGGGCGGTGGCGAGCGGGTCGATCGCGGCGCCGTCGCGGGCGGCCGCGATCGGGACGGCGCCCTCGCGGAGCAGGGCCCGGTACACGGCGGCGAAGTCGACTCCGCGACCATCCGCCGAAGGCCGCGAGCCGTTGCCCGGCTTCGCCCCCGCGCTCCGGGCGCCGTTGAGCCGCCGGCGCTCGAGCCGGACCCCGGGAGCGGCCATCGCCTCCTGAGCTGCGAGCGCGGCAGGATCGACGGCGGCCAGCGCGATCGCACGGCCGGCGATCGCCGCGGCCGAGATGGTGCGGATCCGCGGATCGGCCCGCTCCAGCGCGGCGCCCCCGCCGTCGCCGCGCTGTTCGACCAGGAGCCTCAGCGGCCGCTCCCCGGCGCCCCGGCAGATGTGGAGGGCGGCGAGCGCGGCGCGCGCGTCGGCGACCCGCGGGTCGGCGGGCCCCTCCACCGATGCGATCAGGACGACGTCGGGGGCAATCGTGGCGAGGGCATCGCGCAGGGTGTCGGGATCGCTTGGATCGCCCCGGTGCCAGCGGAGCTCCGCCGATCCCGGCCCGGGGCCCGGATCGGCGGGGGCGAGCACCGCGATCCCGCCCTCCGCGCCCGGGCCGCCGGCCGCGGCCAGCGCCTCCACGTACTCGGCGCTGGCGGAGCCCCAGCCGACCAGCAGGGGGCGGGGCGGCGGCAGCGGGCCGGAGAGGCCCGGGCCCGGGACCGCCGCGGGCCCCGGCACCCGGCTCCGGCACCCCACGTCCCGTGCGGAGCCCGCGAGGACGATGACGCGATCGGCGGCCCCCAGGCGGGTGTCGGGCTCGGGAACGAGGCGGACCCGCCCGCCGGACCCGCCCTCGGTGAAGCCGATCGGCACCCCGCCGGGCAGGCGCCCGACCAGCTCGGCGAAGCGGCACCCCGCGAGCTCGCCCGCCTCGAGCACGAGCGGCCGCGCTGCGCCCGAACCGTCCGACGCCGCGTCGAGCACCGCGGTGAAGGACGGGTTCGCCATCGCGAGGCCGAGCACGGCCCCGGTCGACCGGTCGTGGACGACCGCGTCGAAGTTGGGCGGGAAGAGCTCCCAGATCGAGTCGACGTTGCGGCCGCGGCGCATCTCGATCCCGACGTGGGGCCGGCGGCCGGCGGCTTCGAGAGCCGCCGCGAGCGCGGCGCCGATCTGGATCGCCAGCACGTCGGCGGCGTCGTCATCGACCGCCGGCGGCGAGAGGATGACGATCGAGCGCGCGGCGGTTGCCGATCCGCGCGCCAGCCCGGCTGGATCGAAGGCATCGCCGCTGACCACTCGTGCCGTGAGCGCCGGGGCCGCGGCGGCGAGCCGCTGCTCGAGAGCATGGCGCTCTTCACGCGAGTCCGGAGGGACCAGGACGACGACGGGGGCCCGCCAGCCGGCGGCTGCGAACCCGGTGAGGATCGACGGGAGGGAATCGCCGCAGCCGATCACGAGCAGGTGGCCCTCTGCCGTCACCGGCGGGTCGATCTCGGCGAGGCGGCGAAGCATCCGGTCGATGAGGTCGGAGAGCACGGTGAGCGCGAGGCCGACGACGAGCACGATCCCGGCCAGGACCTGGATCAGCCCCACGACGCGCTGACCGCCGGTAGCGTCGTCGCCGAGCGCGCCCGGATCGAGCAGGTGGCGAACTCCCGACCAGAGCGCCTCGCCGAAGCCGGGGAACGCCCCGAGCGCGGCGGCGACGAGCGCCGTCAGCAGCCAGAGCGAGGCAGCGAAGCCGATCAGGAGGACGAGCCGTCCGGCGGTGCGATCGACGAGCCGCTCGACGTGTGCGGTCAACCGATTGCGGCGGATCTCGCCGTGCGCACGCTTCGCTTCCATCGGGGCTGCTGGCATTCCGTCGATCGGCTTCGGGATCGTCGCGGTCGTCCCTGCGTCGGCCGGGGGCCGATCGCCGGGCCGGGGCCCGGACGCGGGGGCTTGTCGTAATGAGATCGTCGCCGCCGGAGGCCGCCGGGTCCGTAATCAGTACTGGTGAGGGTCAGTGGGGAGCCGGGACCGGCCGTCGTACCCCGTGCTCATGTCCTCCCGCCGGCCGGCAGGTATCAACCCAGGGGATGCTGAGCGTCACCCGTCTGCTCGCGGGCACGGTCGGGCCGGCGGACGCGATCCGCTACGGCCGCTCCACCGCCCGCAGCCCCGCCCACCTGCTGCACTTCAGCGAGGACAAGAAGCCGGTCGTCGTCTGGAACTCGACCCAGCGCTGCAACCTGCACTGCGCCCACTGCTACTCGGACTCCAAGGACCGTGAGTACCCGGGCGAGCTGACCACCGCCGAGGGCATGCAGCTGATCGGCGAGCTGGCCGACTTCGGGGTCCCGACCGTGCTCTACTCGGGCGGCGAGCCGTTGATGCGCCCCGACCTGCTCGAGCTCGCCCGGGCGACGCGGGAGGCCGGCATGCGCACGGTGCTCTCGACCAATGGCACGCTGCTCGACGAGGCCGCCGCCGGCGACGTCGCCGCCGCCGGCTTCTCCTACGTCGGCATCAGCATCGACGGGATCGGCGCCCGCCACGACAAGCTGCGCGGCAAGAAGGGCGCCTTCGAGGCGTCGCTGAGCGGGATCCGCGCCGCCCGGGCGGCGGGGCTGAGGACCGGGGTGCGCTACACGATCCACGGCCTCAACCGATCCGAGCTCGGCTCGATCTTCGAGCTCGCCGAGCGCGAGGGGGTCAACCGCCTCTGCGTCTATCACCTCGCCTATGCCGGGCGCGGCGAGAAGATCAGCAAGTACGACCTCGAGCCGGCCGAGACCCGCGAGGTCGTCGAGGAGATCTTCGACCGGGCCGAGGACCTGGCGCGCCGCGACGTCGACATCGAGGTGCTGACCGTCGACAACCCGGTCGACAACGTGCTGCTGCTGAAGCGGATCCAGCGGACCCAGCCCGAGCGCGCCGCCGAGGTCGAGCGGCTGCTGCGCTGGAACGGCGGCAACCAGTCCGGGATCGCCGTCGCGTCGATCGACCCGCAGGGACGGGTGCACCCCGACCAGTTCTCCTGGGACGTGACCGTCGGCGACGTCCGTGAGCGGCACTTCGGCGAGATCTGGACGGACGCGAACCCGCTGCTCGAGCCCTACCGGCGGCGGCCGCGGGAGCTGCACGGGCGCTGCGGCAGCTGCGGGTTCCAGGACCTCTGCAACGGCGGGCTCCGCGTCCGGGCGGTCAGCGCGACCGGCGATTTCACCGCGTCCGATCCGGCCTGCTACCTGACCGACGACGAGGTGCTCGAGGCGGTGGCCGTCTGATGGAGGCGGCCGTCGCGCAGGCCGCCGCGGCGCAGGCCGCGCGGGCCGAGCGCGACGCCGCCGTCAAGCGGCTCGACTTCGACCGGGCGCCGTTCACGATCGCCTGGGAGCTGACCCGCGCCTGCGCCTACGCGTGCCTGCACTGCCGCGCCGACGCGCCGCCGCGCCGCGACCCGCTCGAGCTGTCCACGAGCGAGGGCGAGGCGCTGATCGACCAGCTCGCCACGTTCGGGAACCGACCGATCCTCGTCCTCACCGGCGGCGACCCGCTGATGCGCCGCGACATCTTCGAGCTCGCGAGCCATGCCGATCGGCAGGGGCTGCGGGTCTCGCTGACGCCGACCGCGACGGCGCTCACGACCCGGAAGCGGATGGCCGCCGCGCGCGAGGCCGGGATCCGGCGGGTGGCGTTCAGCGTCGATGCCGCCGACCCCCGCGTC
>CAZTGN010000131.1:4332-7676 GCA_964613275.1 uncultured Conexibacter sp.
CGCGTCCACGACCGCTTCCGCGGCTTCAAGGGCTCGTTCGAGCGGACCCTGCGCGGGATCGAGAACGCGGCCGCAGAGGGCCTGGCGCTGCAGGTCAACACGACCGCCTGCCGGCTCAACGCCGGCGAGCTCGAGCGTATGGTCCCGCTGCTCGAGGAGTGGGGCGTGGTCCAGTGGTCGGTGTTCTTCCTCGTCCCGGTGGGCCGCGGCAGGACGCTGCCGATGCTCGACGCCGCCGGCCACGAGCGCGTGCTCGGCTGGCTGCAGGAGACGGCGGCCGCGGCCCCGTTCGACGTCAAGGCCACCGCTGCGCCCCAGTACCGGCGGATCGTCGCCGAGCGGGCCCGCCGCAGCAGCCCGACCGCCGACGAGGGCGGGCCGCCTCCGGGGGTGCTCGCCGGCGCCGGATACCGCTTCTCCGATGGGCTCAACCGGCCCGCCAAGGGCGTCAACGACGGCCGCGGCTTCATGTTCATCTCCCACCGCGGGGAGGTCATGCCGTCCGGCTTCCTGCCGCTCGTCGCCGGCAACGTGCGGCGCCGGAGCCCGGTCGAGATCTACCGCGACTCGCCGCTCTTCCGGCAGCTGCGCGACCCGGCCCGGCTGAAGGGCAAATGCGGCCGCTGCGAGCTCCGCGAGGTCTGCGGCGGCAGCCGCGCCCGCGCCTACGCGCTCACCGGCGACCCGCTCGCGGCCGATCCGACCTGCCCGTACGAGCCCGCGTAGCCGCGCCGGCAGCCGCCCTCCGCCGCGCCGGTCGCCATCCCGCTTCGCGGCGGTGAGCGTCGAATCGCGGTCGAGCTTGCCGATCCTCGGTGAAGCCAACCGGCGACTACCCCATGCGGGGGAGGTTCCGCGGTGCCTCCTGGCTCCCCGGCTCGAGGTGTGAGCATCAATACATCATCAGAATGGATGCTATGATGCATCAATGCGAACGACCGTCACCCTCGATGCCGACACGCGCCTGCTGGTCGAGCGCTCGATGCGGGAGCGCGGGCTCAGCTTCAAGCAGGCGCTGAACGAAGCGGTCCGGGCCGGGCTCGCACCGGCCGCCGCGGCGGGGTCGTTCACCCGTCCACGCGACCTCGGCCAGCCGCGGCTCGACCTCACCCACGCGCTGCGGGTCGCGGCCGAGCTCGAGGATGAGGCGGCCGCGCGCAAGCTGTCCGAGGGGCGCTGAAGACGTGGTGGTGGTCGACGCCAACGTGCTGATCTACGCGACGAACGCCGCGGCCGACCACCACTCCGAGGCAAGGGAGTGGCTCGACCGCTCGCTCGGCGGGGCCGAGGCGGTCGGGTTCGCCTGGGTTGCGTTGCTGGCGTTCCTGCGGCTGACCACCAACCCCGCGATCCTCCCGAGGCCGATGAGCGCCGCGGAGTCGGCCGGCCAGGTCGAAGCCTGGCTGGACGCGCCCGGCGCCGTGACGGTCGAGCCGACCGCTCGCCACCTCGGCGTCCTGCGCGGGCTCCTCGTCGAATCGGGCACCGCCGGAAATCTGGTCACCGACGCGCACCTCGCCGCGCTCGCGATCGAGCACGGCGCCGACGTCGTCTCCTACGACCGCGACCTCGCGCGCTTCCGCGGCGTGCGTCACCGGCTCCCCGTCCTCTGAGCCGCGTGCTGCCGAGCCGGCAGCGCTCGCGGTCGTCGGGTCCCTGATCGACGTTCGCGGTCCCGGTCGCCGTCCCCGGCTCAGGTCAGCGTCAGGATCATCAGCAGCGACGCGACGATCAGGTAGCTGACCGTGAGCAGCGCCAGCGAGCGGCGATCGGCGCGGACCGCCGCCCGGACGTCGCCGCTGGCATCGACCCACGAGTTGCGGACGATCATCACCATCGTCAGGACCACGAACGCGTAGCTGAGGATGTAGAGCTTGTCGAGCAGGATCAGGTAGTCGACCTCGGGCAGGTCGTCGTTGCTGGTGAGCTGCAGGGCGACGAGCGTGAGCAGCGCCGTGATCCCGATCCCGATCCGGCCCTCGACGTAGCGCGGGTGGACCAGCAGCGACAGCGACGCGGTCAGCGCCACGAGCAGCATCGGCAAGAGCAGCTTCAGCGCGTAGGTGCCGGCCGGCCGGGTCAGCGGCAGGTCGATCACGGCCCGCGAGTAGTAGGTGTCCTCGCCGCGCGGGTCACCGAAGCTCGAGTCGTACTGGTTGGAGACCACCGTCAGGGTCGGCTCGCCGATCTCCCAGCCGGGGATCGCGAGATCCTCGGAGAGCGCTATCGGGTCGGTGTCGGGGACGAAGCGCAGGTTCGCCGCCTCCTTGTGGGAGTCCTCGAACAGCATCTGCAGGTGCTGTGTGTCGAACGGGTAGCGCTCGAGCGGCAGCTTCGTGTTGAACTGGCCCTGGTTGCGGATCACCTGATAGAGCGTGCCGTCGGGGAGCACCTCCGGCTTCTCGGTCTCGCGCGTGAGGATGTGGCCCCAGGCCTCGTAGCCGTTGAGGAACTCGAACGTTCGCGACGGGTTGATGTCCGGGTTGTCCCACTTGAACCAGATGTACATGTCCACGTTGTAGGAGTGGGACTTGAGGTTGAGCTGCTGGATGTCGTTGATCAGCGCTCCAACCCGGACGATGTCGGGGCCGTCACCCCCGGAGCCGCCGCCGCCGCCCTCGTCGTCCTGAGGCTGTGCCTCGCCGGTTGGCTGACGCGCGGGGCCTGCGTCGCCGGGTGCCTCGGGAAGGGCGTCGGGGGTCTGACCCTGGGCAACCGCGAAGCCGGTGCCGAGGAGGGCGAGCGCGAGCACGGCGACGACGGCGCCCCGACGGACCGGATGCCTCCACCGCATGCGGATTGCATCAAATCACAGGGCGGTCTCGTGAGTCGCGTGTTCTCCGCCACCCGGGACCTCGCTCCGGGCCAGATGGCCTCGGGGGTCGCAGTCGGCCCACCGTCAGGGGGGCGGGGTCAGGGGGGCGGGGCCGCCGTGCGGCGATCCCGGGCGCGACGCCGCCCGCTGCGAGCGTCACGTCGGCTGGCGCGGGGAGGCGGGGGCGGCCTCTGCGCGGCCGCCCCCGGATTCCTCAGTCGGCCCGGTGCCCGCGGCCGGCCTCGCGGCCGGTCCCGACCGGGTGCTCGAGGTCGTCGGCGTCGCTCAGGGCCCAGCCGATCCGCTCGACCAGCAGGAAGCTGGCGGTCTCGGTCTCGACGTCGACCGGGCTGATCCGCTCGCGATGGACCTCGGTGACCCTGCCGTCGGGCGCGTCGGTCGTGATGATGATCTGCGGCATCCGCTCCTCCTTCCGTTTGCGTCGGCCGACCGTGCCACCCGACTCTCAAGTGCCGCTAACCCGGGGCTAAGTCTTGCCCGGGTTGGCGGTCGAGCCGGTCCAGCTCGG
>CAZTGN010000132.1:0-7664 GCA_964613275.1 uncultured Conexibacter sp.
GCGGCGAGGGCGCCGACCACTGCGGCGAAGTCGCCGCGGAACGTCGCCTCCTCGACCCGCGCAGGGGCCCCGGCGGCCGCCAGGCGGTCGGCGATCCAGTGGGCGGCATGGCGCTCGCCCTCCGATCCGGCCGCGCGCTCGATCGGCGCCAGCGCCTCGATCACCTCGCGCAGGGTCGCCTCCGGGGTCCGGGCGGCCTCCCTGGTCAGCTCCGAGTTCGTCGTCACGGGCGCGGAAGGCTAGATGATCGAATCCCGGGCCCCACGCGCCCGCGCGGATCCGCGATCGGCCACCTACTGCGACCGGGGCAGCCGCGCCTGCTCCGCCACGGCGGTCAGCTCCCGGTTCAGGCGCCGCATGGCGAGCCGGTAGAGCGGCGGGCACAGCGACTGGAGCGCGAACAGGGTGCGGATGTCCCACGAGGTGAAGACCAGGTAGCGGCCGCGCTCGACCGCGTCGAGGATGACCCCGCCCACCCGCTCGGCCGAGACCGCGCGGCGGCGGAACCGCTCGGTCATCCGCCCGACGGCCGGATGGTCACGGTCGACGCCGACGATCTCGACGGTGTCGACCAGTGGCGTATCGACAGCGCCCGGACAGACGAGGCTGACGCCGATCCCGCTGGGCTCGAGGTCGAAGCGGAGGACCTCGGAGATGCCGCGCAGGCCGAACTTCGCGGCGCTGTAGGCGGCGTGCCAGGGCAGCCCGATCAGGCCGGCCGATGAGGAGACGTTGACGAGGTGGCCGCCGCGCGCGGCGGCGATCATCGCCGGCACGAACGCCTCGATCACGTTGACCGGGCCCATCAGGTCGACCTCGACCATCTTCCTCCAGTGCTCGTGGGTGAGCCGTTCGACCGGGCCCCAGGTCGAGGTGCCGGCCACGTTCATGACGACGTCGACGGCGCCGTGGTCGGTACGGACCGCTGCCGCGAAGCGCTGGACCGCGTCGCGGTCGGTCAGGTCGAGCGGCTCGCTGTGGAGGACGCGGCCGCCGCCGCGCTCGACCTCCGCCGCGGTCTCGGCGAGCGGGTCGGCCTGGATGTCGGTGATGACGACCGCGGCCCCCCGACCCGCCGCCTCGATCGCGGCCGCACGGCCGATCCCTCCGGCGGCGCCGGTCACGAGCACCGTCCGCCCGGCCACCGGGCCGCTCATCGTCTCATCGGTGCACGTCCGACTCGATCGCGAGCGAGTTGACCAGCCCCGCCACCATCCGGTAGTGGCCGGCGAGCATGCAGAGCTCGACGAGATCGCGGTCGGAGAGCTCGCGGCGCAGCCCGGCGAAGGTCTCCGGCCCGATCGCGTCGCCGGCGTGGAGCTCGGCGACGGCCGCGAGCAGCAGCGCCTGGCGGCTCGAGAACGGTCCGTCGGAGACGTCGCCGACCGCGGTGGCATCGACCTGTTCGGCGGTCAGCCCGGCGGCGAGCCCCATGCGCCGGTGATGGACCGCCTCGTACTCGGCGCCGGTCAGGTGCGCGACGCGGAGGATGACCAGCTCGGTGTCGCGCCGCGGCAGCCCGCCGCCCGGCATCAGGGCCCCGGCGAAGAGCAGCCAGCGCCGGAACAGGCCGCGGTTGCGGCCGACCGTCGTGAACAGGTTCGGTGGCCGGGTCGTCCCCGCGATCCGGCCGGCGATCCGGACGAGCAGCGCGTTGACGGCGCCGAGCTCGTCGCGGCCGGCCGGCGCGACCCGCGGCCGGCCGGGCGCGGCCCCGGGATCGCGCCCGGGAATCACCGGCTCAGCCGCTCGAGCAGGTAGACGAACGACTCGTAGCCGGCGCCCGTCGACCGCGCAATCCCGATCTCGCAGGTCCGGTTCGAGCAGATGTGCGCGTCGCCGGCGGCGGCCGCGACCTCGGCCGCCTCGGGGGCTGTCGCCGTCGCGGTCAGCTCCGGGTGGAGGAAGCCGCGGTCGCCGGCGAACCCGCAGCAGCCCGCCGATCGCGGCACCACGACCTCCTCGGCGAGCGCCGCCGCGAGCTCGGCGAGCCCGTCGTTGAGACCGAGATGGGCGCCCGAGCAGGTCGGGTGGACCACGGCGGTTCCGACCCGATCGCGAACCTCGAGCCCGGGAAGGAGGTCGCGGCACCAGGCGATCGAGTCGACGATCGTGAGCGCATCGAGGCGCTCGGCGCCGGTCTCATCGAGAAGCGGCGCCGCATCGATCAGGCCGAGCGTGCAGGAGCTCGCGTCGATGACGACCGGGAGCCGGCCCTCGCCGCTCCAGCGCCAGAGCTCCGAGACCGTCTTCGTCGCCATCCACTCGGCGCCGCGGCGGTATCCCTTCGATGCCCAGGGCGTCGAGCAGCAGCTGCCGGCAACCCCGGCCGGGATCCAGAGCGGTCGGCCGGCGCGCAGCGAGACCGCGACCAGCGCCTCCGGCAGCGACGACGGGTCCCCCTCGCCGCCGGCCGGGTCACGGCCGAAGATCCGGTTGATGCAGGCGGGCAGGTAGACGGCGGCGGCGCCCTCGCGCACCGTCGGCGGCAGGCCCGGGGGCGCCGGCGGCGGCATCGGCCGCTCCCAGCCGGGGAGCAGCTCGGCGCTGACCACGCGGCGGGCGGCCGCGCTGATGCCGCTCATCGTCGCCTCGCCGAGCGTCCCCGACATGGCGGCGCCGAGGGCGAGGCCGGAGCGCGCCCCGGCCTCGACCCGATCCCAGCGCTGCGCCGCCTGCAGCGCGGCCCGCTCGGCCCGGGGGCCGTGCTCGCACGCTCGCAGCTCCTTGACGAGGACGCCGGCATCGATCCCGAGCGGGCAGACCGTCGCGCACATCCCGTCGACGGCGCAGGTCTGCAGGCCGTCGTACTCGTACTCGTCGATCAGCGTTGCCAGGAGCGGCGAGCCGGCCGGCTGACGGGCCATCTCGCGGCGCAGGACGATCCGCTGCCGCGGCGTCGTCGTCAGCTCGCGGCTCGGGCAGACCGGCTCGCAGAACCCGCACTCGACGCAGCTCGTCGCCGACTCCTCGATCGGCGGCGTCGTCTTCAGGTGCTCGAGGTGGCAGCCCGGATCGCGGTTGAGCACGACCCCGGGGCCGAGGACACCACCGGGGTCGGCGAGCTCCTTGATCCGCCACATCATCGCCGTCGCCTTCGGTCCCCACTCCCGCTCCACGAACGGCGCCATGTTGACGCCGGTGCCGTGCTCGGCCTTGAGCGAGCCGTCGTAGCGGTCGACGACGAGCTCGACGAGCGCGTCCATGAACGCCTCGTAGCGCTGCCGGTCCTCGGCCTTCGCGAAGTCGGGGGTGAGCATGAAGTGGAGGTTGCCGGCCGATGCGTGACCGGCGACGCCGGGAAGGAAGCCGTGCTCGCCGAGCAACGCCCGCAGCTCCTCGGCGGCGGCGGCGATCCGCGCCGGCGGCACGCAGACGTCCTCGATGATCAGCGCCGTGCCGGGTGGGCGGAGCCGGCCGATCAGGCCGTGCAGGCCCTCGCGGACCCTCCAGTAGAGCCCGATCGTCGATTCCTCGCGGGTGAACTCCGGGCCGCGGAACGGAGCCGCCTCGAACCCGGTGAGGACCTCGGCGACCGCCGCCTCGCCGCGATCGAGGCCCGCCTCGTCGTCGGCGCCGAGCTCGACCAGGAGCGCCGCCGACTCGGGCGGCAGCTCCTTCCAGTGCTCGGGCGTTCCCGGGATCGAGTTGGCGGCGACCATCAGCGCCGGGGCGACCATCAGCTCGACCGCCGAGGCCCCGGCGGCGACGAGGTCGGCGACCGGAGCGGCGGCGGCCGCGATCGAGTCGAAGTGGATCCAGCTCAGCGTCGTCCGCTCCGGCAGCGGCACGGTCTCGTAGACGACCTCGGCGATGAAGGCGAGCGTCCCCTCGGAGCCGACGAGGAGACGGCGGAAGATCTCCAGCGGCTCGTCGGCGTCGAGGAAGGCGCAGAGCCTGTAGCCGGTCGTGTTCTTGATCTCGAACTTGCGGGCGATCCGGCCGCGGAGGTCGGCGTCGGCGCGGATCTCGTCGCGGATCTCGGCCAGCCCCGCGGCCAGCCCGGGCTCGGCGGCGGCGAAGCGGCCGGCGGCGCCGGGCGCGGCGGTGTCGATCGCGGTTCCCGAGGGGAGCGCGAAGGTGAGCGAGCGCAGCGTCCGGTAGGAGTCGGCGGTGACGCCGCAGCGCATCCCGCCCGAGTTGTTGGCGACGACGCCGCCGACGGTGGCGATGTCGGTCGAGGCCGGGTCGGGGCCGAGCCGGCGCCCGTAGGGGGCGAGAACGCGGTTGACGTGGCCGAGCACGGCGCCGGGCCCGACCCGGACGCGGTCGCCGCCGTCGAGGACCTCGATCCCGCCCCAGTGGCGGCGGACGTCGGCGAGGATGCCGTCGGTCTGCGACTGCCCGCTGAGGCTGGTCCCGCCGGAGCGGAAGACGAGCGGGCGGCCACCGCGGCCGGCCCACTCCATCAGGCCCGTGACCTCGCTGGTCGTGCGGGGCTGCACGACGGCGGCCGGGATCCGCCGGTACGGGCTCGCGTCGGAGGCGTAGCGGATCAGGTCGCTGGCCCGCGGTAGCAGGCCCGCCTCGCCGACGATCGCCCGCAGCTCGGCGGCCAACGCCGCCTCGGTGCCGTCGGCGATCCCGGCAGGAGCGCGGTCGGCGGGGGCGGGCGCCGGCGGCTCCGGGGCGATCCGGTCGGTCCTCGGCTCGAGCAGCGGCGTCGTCAGCGACCACCCCTACGTGGGGCATTTCGACGCCGCATGCCGGGCCCAGAATGCCCCACCCTCAGGCCAGCCACATCCCCGGCGCGACGCCGACCTCGACGAGCGCCGGCCCGCCGGAGCCGACCCGCTCGCGCAGCGCCGCCTCGAGCTCCTCGCCCGACTCCGCCCGGGCGGTGGGAACGCCGTAGCCGGCGGCGACGGCGGCGACGTCGAGCGCCGGCAGGTCGAGCCCCGGCGCCCGCTCGACCCCCTCGGCGAGCGCGAACCACTTGAGGATCGCGTACTCGGCGTTGCGGAGGACGAGGAAGGTGACCGGCACCTCGTAGGCGACGGCGCTCCACAGGGCGGTGATCGCGTACTGGGCCGAGCCCTCGCCGACCACGCAGACGACCGGCCGGGCGGGCTGCGCCATCTGCACGCCGACCGCGGCGGCGAGCCCGTAGCCGAGACCGCCGCCGGCGCCGAAGAAGTAGCTGCCGGGCCGCGAGATCCGCAGCTGGTTGCGGAGCGCGAGCGTCGCCGAGGGCGCCTCGAGGACGACGATGCCGTCGGCGGGGAACGCACGGGCGAGGGCCGCCATCGCCTCGCTGCCGCTGATCGGCGGGCCCGGCTCGATCCCCATCTCGGCCGCCGACATCGGCGCCTCGCGCTGCTCCGGCGCGTCACGGTCGGGCTGTCCCTCGCCGAGCTCGGCCAGGAGCGCGTCCAGGGTGAGGGCGACGTCGGCGACGATCGCCTCCCCCATCGGCGCCCGCGCCGCCTCCTCCGGATCGGAGGTGACGACGACGAGCTCGGCGCCCACCGGCAAGAGGTCGCCGGGGACGTAGGGGTAGTAGGCGAAGACCGAGGCGCCAACGACGAGGATCAGGTCGTGCCCGGCCAGCGTCTCGGAGATCGGCCCGATCGCCGGCGGAAGGACGCCCTTGAAGCCCGGGTGGCCCTCGGGGAACCCGAGCCGCCCACCGCCCGGCGCCGGGATCGCCCAGACGGGCAGCCGTTGGCGCTCGGCGAGCGTCACGGCGGCGTCCCAGCCACCGGACGCGTCGATGTCGGGGCCGGCGACGAGCACCGGGCTCCGCGCGGCGGCGATGCGGCGGGCGAGGTCGGCGACGCGGTCGGGGGCCGCGGTCGCGCGGCCGTCGACGCTGCGGGCGACCGCCTGCGCGGCCCCGTCGGGGTCTGCCTCGACGCCCCAGTCGTCCATCGGGATCGACACGAACGCCGGCCCCTTCGGGGGCAGCGACGCCGTGTGGATCGCCCGCCCGATCGCGGCCGGGACGTCGGCGGCCCGGGGCACCTCATAGGACCACTTGACGAGCGGGTGCGGCATCCGTGCCGCGTCGCGGTTGGTCAGGTTCGCCTGCATCGTCATCGCCGCCCGCACCTGCTGGCCGGCGGTGATCAGCAGCGGCGTGTGGTTCGCCTGCGCGTTGAAGATCGCCCCCATCGCGTTGCCGACGCCCGGGGCCGTGTGGAGGTTGGCGTGGGCGACCGTCCCGGACGCCTGCGCGAATCCGTCGGCCATGCCGACCACGACGGCCTCCTGAAGGCCGAGCACGTAGCGGAAGTCCTCGGGATAGTCGGCGAGCATCGGCAGCTCGGTCGAGCCTGGGTTGCCGAAGATCGTCGTCATCCCCCGCGCCCGCAGGAGCTCGAGCGTGGCCTCCCGGACGGTGCTCACAGCGGGCTGGGTCGGATCGATCCGGTCACGCGGTTGACCCTACTTGAGTTTGATCGCGACCTTCCTCGACTTCCCGTTGCCAAGCTCGTCGGTCCCCTTGACCTCGACCTCGACCTCGACCTCGACCTCGCGGGCGGTGGTCTGGCCCGGCCATTCGGCGTCAGCTTCCTCAGCCTGCCGGCCCCCGCAAGATGTCCCTGACCGGACCCCATCCATCGGTCCACCCTCTGTGAGAGTCCCGGGTTGATTCGGTTGTCGATTCGCCGCCGATCGGCGGCGAATCGGGCCGGCGCACGCATGTTGTCCCGCCTCGCGTGTTCCCTCTCACTATCGGCACCACGCCGGCACGCCTTGCGCGCCACGTGTAACGCAATGACTGGCAGGGTCATCCGATGGCTCACCACTCGTCCGCCTCGCGAGCCCAATGGCCCCTGTTTCCGCCAGCATGATGGCGCCGGGAGGGACCATCGCATTCGCGCCCGGCCGGGTGCTCGCGAATCTCGCCGGCGCTCAGCACGGCGTCGTCGCGCGCCGGCAGCTGCTGGAGGTCGGGTTCGGCGCCTCGACCATCACGCTCTGGGTCAAGGCCGGGCATCTGCATCCGCTTCACCGCGGGGTCTACGCCGTCGGAAGCAGGGCGATCGGCGAGGAAGGGCTCGGGCTCGCGGCCGTCCTGGCGTCCGGCCCGAAGGCCGGTCTCGCTTCGATCAGTGCCGCCGAGCACCTGCGGCTGTCCCACACCTCCGGCACCCGACCTCTCCATGTGATCACCCCACGGCACGCGAAGGCCTGCCCCGCCGGTGTATGCCTCCACCGCCCCCGAAGGTTCGATCCGCGGGATCTGATCGTGGTCCGGTCGGTCCCCGTCACCAGCCCGACTCGCACGATCTTCGACGCCGCGTCCGATGTCGCGCCGGGGCTTCTCCAGATCATGGTTGAACGGGCCGAGTACCGGGAGGAGCTCGATCGGGTCCGGATGCGCGCCCTGCTGGCTGGTGCGACGAAGCGAAGCGGCCTCGACGTTCTCAGGGAGCTGCTCGGTCTCGAGTGGATCCCGCTGAGCAGGACGAGGTCGGCCCTCGAGCGCATCTCGCTCTCCGTCTGTCGCGACAATGCCCTCCCGATCCCCGGCGCCAACGTGCCTCTACTCGACTACGAGGTCGACCTGTACTGGCCCGCCGCACGGTTCGTGGTCGAGGCCGACGGCGGCCGGCACGTCGGCGAGCAGCGCGATCGCGACAACCAGCGTGACGTCGTCCTCGCGCGCGCCGGCATCCTCGTTCGGCGCTACTCCTGGGAGGCGCTGCAGCACCGCG
>CAZTGN010000133.1:0-7658 GCA_964613275.1 uncultured Conexibacter sp.
GGGCAGCGCGAGCTATCCGCGGATGCGCTCGAGGAGCGCTCCCGCCATTACCCGGTCGAGGCCGATCGCGCCTGGAGATGGCTGCGCTGGAGGTTCGGGGAGGTGGAACGGTGATGACCGCCACCGACGCGACGGTCACCTCCGGCAGCGGCTACGGGGTCGACCTCGCCGCCGGCGAGGAGATCAGGATCTCGACGCCCGATGGCGGCCAGGGCGGCGACTTCAGCTTCCTCGGCTTCGACCAGGCGATGAGCCGCAACATCAACGGCTGGGAGCGCTTCGGCCGGCCCTGGCTGGTCTTCAGCGCCGATCCGGGCATGCGCCTCTACGACGGCGAGGGCGAGCCGGTGTTCGAGATCGGCGAGTGCACCGGCGACGGCCGCAACGACATCCTCTATCCGGGATGCTGGTCGGAGCTCTACGAGGACGGCCGTCCCGGCTGCCGCGACCTGATCGCCGACGCGCTCGGGATCGGGCGCGCGGAGATCACCGGGATGCTCTCGTTCTTCGTCAACGCCACCGTCGACACCACCGCCTACCGTGGCCTGCAGGAGGTCCGGATCGAGCCCGGCGATCACATCACCCTGCGGGCCCTGCGCGACGTCCGTGCCGCCGTGTCCGCCTGTCCCGACGTCGACATCCCGGGCTGGAGCCCCGGCGATCTGCGGGTCGAGGTGCGAAGCCCTTCGTGAGACCGATGTCCAGCGACCAAGGAGTACACAGTGACTAGACGACGCAAACAGCACGGCTCCCGGCTCGGGGTGCTCGCCGTCCTGATGGTGGCGATCGGGGCCCTGGTCCTCGCCGCATGCGGCGGCGACGACTCGACCACGAGCGACAGTGCCGACTCGACGTCCGGGGGTGAGACGCAGGATGCGACGCTGGTCCTCGACTTCGTCCCGGGCCCGGTCCACGCCGGCATCTACGACGCAGTCGTCAACGGCTACTACGAGGAAGAGGGGATCAACCTCGAGATCATCGAGCCGACATCGACCGCGGACACGCTGAAGCTGATCGACGCCGGCAAGGCCGACTTCGGCATCGCCGACGGCATCGACGTCGCGACCCAGATCGCCGACGGCCGCGGCGCCAAGGGGATCCTGGCGCTCGTGCAGCGACCGCTCGGTGGGCTGATCACGCTCGAGGAGTCGGGCTTCACCTCGCCCGCCGACCTGGACGGCAAGACGGTCGGCGTCACCGGCGTCCCCTCCGACGACGCGATCATGAACACGACGATCTCCGACGCCGGCGGCGACCCGGCCAGCGTCAACAAGGTGACGATCGGGTTCAACGGGGTCCAGAACCTCGAGAGCGGCAAGGTCGACGCCTTCACCGGGTTCATCCCCGCCGACGGCGTCCAGATCGAGGTCGACGGGTTCCCGACGACGTCGTTCCCGCTCGACGAGTACGGCGGGCCCAAGTACCCGGGTCTGGTCGTCTTCTCGACCGAGGATGCGATCGGCTCCGAGTCGGAGCTGATGCAGGGCTTCGTCAGCGCCACGATCAGGGGCTATGACGACGTCATCGCCGACCCACAGGCCGGGCTCGACGCGCTGCTCGAGGAGAACCCGGCGATTCCGGAGAAGTTCGCCGAGGCGTCGCTCGACGCGTACATGCCGCTGTTCGCGGCCGGCACCGACCAGTACGGGTCGTTCAACACGGACGATCTCGAGTCGCTCTCGACGTTCATGGTCGACAACGACCTGGCGAGCGAGCCGATCGCGCCCGACCGGTACGCGACGAACGAGTTCGTCGAGGGGTCGGAATAGCGCGATGGCGACGACGACGGCACGCCTGCGGACCGAGGGTCTGACGAAGGCGTTCCCGGCGCGTTCCGGGACCGACGATCGGGTCAGCGCGCTCGAAGGGGTCGAGATGACGATCGACCCCGGCGAGTTCGTCTCGATCGTCGGGCCGTCGGGTTGCGGCAAGTCGACGCTGTTCAACCTGTTGGCCGGGCTCGACCGGCCGTCGGGCGGGCGCATCCTGCTCGACGGCCGACCGGCCGACAACCTGCTCGGCGAGATCGGCTACATGCCGCAGGCGGACCTGTTGATGCCGTGGCGGACCGTGCTCGACAACACCGCGCTCGGCCTCCAGCTCAACGGCGTCAAGCGGGGCGAGGCGCGCGAGCGGGCACGGGGGGAGTTCCAGCGCTTCGGGCTCGCCGGCTTCGAGGACGTCTGGCCCACGCAGATCTCCGGCGGCATGCGCCAGCGCGCGGCGCTCCTGCGGACGTTCCTCGCCGGCCGCGAGGTGATGCTCCTCGACGAGCCGTTCGGCGCCCTCGATGCGCTCACCCGCCAGGAGATGCAGCAGTGGTTGCTGCGGATCTGGCAGGAGGACCGCAAGACGATCCTCTTCGTCACCCATGACGTCGAGGAGGCGCTGTTCCTCTCCGACCGGGTCTACGTGATGTCGGGCCGGCCCGGCCGGATCGACCTCTGCGTCGACGTCGAGCTCGAGCGGCCGCGCGAGCTCGAGCGGACGATGACCGCCCCCGAGTTCGCGGAGCTGAAGCTGAAGCTGATCGAGCCGTTGCGCCGGGCGTCGGCGGCCGCGCACGCGGAGGACGGCTGATGGGCAACGGCCGCAGTCGATTCAACCTCGACTCGCGGGCGGCCCGGATCGCGGCGCCGGCGGTCTTCGCCGTGCTCGTGCTCGCGATCTGGCAGCTCTACACGGTCGTCTCCGACGTCCCCGAGTCCTCGCTGCCGTCGCCGACCCAGATCGCCGAGGCGGGCTGGGAGAACCGCCAGCTCCTGCTCGACAACATGTGGATCACGATCGAGGAGATCCTGATCGGCTTCGCGGCGGCGATCGTCCTCGGCGTCGTCCTGGCGATGCTGATCCGCTCCTCGCGGACGGTCGAGCGGGCGCTCTATCCGTGGCTCGTCGTCTCGCAGATGGTCCCGGTGCCGGCCGTCGCCCCGATCTTCGTGATCTGGACCGGCTTCGACCTGCGCCCGAAGATCATGGTCATCGCGCTCGTCGCCTTCTTCCCGATCGCCGTCAACACGATCGACGGGCTGCGCGCGGTCGATCCGCAGCTGCTGCGGCTGATGCGGACGCTGCGAGCGTCGCGCTGGCAGCGGTTCCGCTACGCGCAGCTCCCGGCGGCGCTGCCGTTCGTCTTCAGCGGCCTCAAGGTGGCGGCGGCCCTGTCGGTGATCGGCGCGGTCTTCGGCGAGTGGGTGGGAGCCTCGGAGGGCCTCGGCTACCTGATCCTCGTCCTCAACAACGCCACGGAGACCGCCACGATGTTCGCGACCATCTTCCTGCTGGCGCTGATCGGGATCTCCCTGTTCGGGCTCGTGATCCTGATCGAGCGGCTGCTTCTGCCCTGGTATCACGATGCGCGCAAGGAGACGAGCGACGACGGCGTCGCCGAGCCCGCCGACGACGCGGTCGAGATCGGGGCGCGGCTGTGAGCGCCGCGAGCGCCGCGAGCGCCGATCGGGGCGCGACGATCGTCCGCGGCGCCTGGGTGCTGCCGATGGCGGCGGGCTCCGATCCGATCCGCGACGGCGCCGTCCTGTTCGCCGCCGACGGCGCGATCACGGCGGTCGGGAGCTGGGCGGAGCTGCGCGACCGCGATCCGGCCGCGACCGTCGTCGGCGACGGCAACGGCGTCGTCATGCCGGGAATGGTGAACGCCCACACCCACCTGACCGAGTGCCTGATCCCGGGGATGGGGGAGGACGCCGTCCTCTACGAGTGGTTCGAGCGCGTCGTCAACCCGGTCGGCAAGCTGATCGACCGCGACGAGGTTGCGCTCGGCACGCGGCTGAAGGCGGTCGAGATGCTGCGCAGCGGCATCACCGCCGTCAACGACATGTCCTGCCATCGCAACCTCGGCAGCCTCGCGACGCTCGGCGCCGTCGACGGGCTCGCCTGGGCCGGCCTCCGCGGGGTCGTCAGCTTCGGCGCCGAGGACATGTACGAAGGGGCGCCGGGCCCCGAGCCCTTCATGGCCGAGCACGAGGCGCTCGCCGACCGTGCCGCCGGCGAGGCGCTGATCTCCTTCCGCTGCGGGGTCGGAACCGTCCTCGGCCTCAGCGATCCCCTCTTCGAGCGCACCGTGAGCGCCTGCCGCGAGCACGGCTGGGCGGTCCACACGCACCTCTCCGAGGTCCGCGAGGAGCTCACCGAGGCGCGGCTGCGCTGGGGCGGGACGACGATCGAGCACTCCGGACGCGAGGGGTTGCTCGACGCCGAGGTGATCGCCGCGCACTGCATCTGGTGCACCGAGCGCGACATCGGGCTGCTCGGTCGCCACGACGTCGCCGTCGCCCACAACCCGGTCGCCAACATGCTGCTCGGAAACGGCGTCTGCCCGGTGCCGCGGCTGCGCAGCGAGGGGATCACGATCGCGCTCGGGACCGACGGCGCCGCCTCCAACGACAACCAGGACATGTTCGGCGTGATCAAGACGGCGGGGCTGCTGCACAAGGTCAACACGATGGATCCGACCGTGATCGGCGCCCGCGAGGTGCTGGCGATGGCGACGATCGAGGGCGCCCGCGCGCTCGGGATCGATGCCGACGTCGGCTCGCTCGAGCCCGGCAAGCGCGCCGACGTCGTCCTCCTCGACGGCAACACGCCGGAGCTGGCGACTATCCACGACCCCTGGCAGCAGGTCGTCTACTGCGCGACGGCGCGCTGCGTCAGCGATGTCTGGGTCGACGGCCGCCGCCAGGTCGAGGGCGGCGAGGCCTCCGGCGTCGACCTGCCGGCGCTCGCGGCCGAGGTCCGCGGGGCCGGCGCCGATCTCGCCCGCCGGGCCGGTCTCGGCGCCGAGTCGGTCTACGCCGGCGACGGCCGCGCCTTCGCCGGGGCCGGCACCTGATGGCCGGCTGCGACGTCGTCGTCATCGGCGCCGGCCACAACGGCCTCGCCTGCGGCAGCTACCTCGCCCGCGCCGGGCTCGACACGATCGTGCTCGAGCAGGCGGCCGAGCCGGGCGGCTGCATCGTCACCGAGGAGCTGCCGAGCGGCGCCGGGCGGCTCGAGCTCGGCGCCTTCGAGCACAGCGGCATCCGCGCCAGCGGCGTCGATGCCGACCTCGAGCTGAGCTCGCGCTTCGGGCTCGAGTGGCGGCTCGTCGACGAGCTCGTGCTCGCCCCCTGCGACGACGGCGCCGACCTCGCCATGCACAACTCGCTCGACCGCACCGTCGAGGGGTTCGCAGAGGTGCTCGGACGCGAGGAGGCCGAGCGCTATCGCGACTTCGCGCGCTGGGCCGAGCGGGCGATGAGGGTGCTCTCGCAGGCCAACAACGGGCCGCCGCCGACGATGCGTGAGCTGACGGCGATCGCCGAGCTGACGCTCGGCGGCCAGGGCGACCGGCTGATCCAGGCCCTCTACGCGTCCGCCTCGAACCTCTGCGCCGCCCACCTCGGCGACCCGCGCCTGCGCGGTCTGATGCTGCACTGGGCGGCCCACTCCCAGCAGCCCCCCGACGACCCCGGGACGGCGGCGGGCGCGCTCATGCTCGCCGCCTTCCACGGCGCGCCCTCGGCCCGCCCCGCCGGCGGCTCGCGCGGCACCGTCGACGCCCTCGCCCGCTGCCTCGCCGGTCACGGCGGCTCGCTGCGGACCGGGGCCCCGGCGGAGCGGATCGAGCTCTCCGGCGGGCGGGCGGTCGCGGTCCACGCCGGCGGCGAGCGGATCGCGGCCCGGCGCGCCGTCGTCTCGGCGATCGACGCCAAGCGGGTCTTCGGCGGCCTCGTGGCCGAGGCCGACGTCCCCGCCGGGCTGGCGCCGGAGGTGGCGGCGATCCACGTCGGCCGCCGCAACGTCTCCGAGCTCAAGGTCGACGCGGTGATCGCGCGCCTCCCCGACCTCGGCGCGCCTCCCGGCTTCGAGCGGGCGCTGATGCTCTCGCCGAACACCGATGCCGACATCGAGGCGGCGTTCGCGCGGATCCGGCTCGGCGAGCTGCCGGAGCGGCCGCCGATGATGATCGGGTTCCCCTCCACCCGCGAGCCGGGCTGGACGCGCGACCCCGGCCACGAGGTCGTCTGGCTGTCCACCTTCGTCCCCTGGGAGCCCGCCGCGGGGCCGTGGGAGGAGGGATCGCTGGAGGCCGCCGCCGACTGGGCATGGGCAGCGGCCGAGCGCGCGCTGCGGGCCGAGATGGAGCCGGTCGAGCGGCTGGTGACGGGGCCGGGCGACTGGGTCCGCCGCAACGGCAACCCCTACGCGTGCCCCAACCACGTCGAGATGTCGCTCGATCAGCTCCTCGCCATGCGCCCCTCGCCCTCGTTGTCCCGCTACGCGACCCCGGTTCCGGGCCTGTATCTGAGCGGCGCCGGCTCGCATCCCGGCGGCGGCGTCACCGGGATGCCGGGCCGCAACGCCGCCGCCGCCGTCCTCCGCGACCTCGGCCTGCGCGGGAAGGGCCGGCTCGAGCGCTGGCGCGGCCAGGCGGCGATGCTCCGCGACGCCGCCCGGGCCGCCCGCGCGCTGCGGAGCGCGGCGTGAGCCCGGCGGTCGGCGAGGGGCCGGCTGAGCCGCTCGAGCTGCTGACCGGCTACCAGGGAGCGGCGATCCTCGGAACCGCCGTCGAGCTCGGGATCCCCGCGGCGATCGCGGCGGGTCCCCGCACGGCCGCGGAGGTCGCAGCGGAGCTCGGGACCGACGAGCGCGCCACCGGCTACCTGCTCGGCGCGCTCGCCGTCCTCGGCCTCGCCCGGGCCGAGGGGGCGGAGCGTCGCTTCGACCTGACCGGACGCGGCGCCGGGCTCGTCGACAGGGCCCCCGCCTCGATCGCCGAGATCGTCCGCAAGGAGTGGTTCTTCTACCGCGTCTGGGCCGACCTGCCGAAGGCGATCGGCGACGGCCACGCCCGGATCCCGCCGTGGCGCGATCGGCTTCGTGACGATCCCGGCCAGTCGCTCGCGTTCCTGCGCGCGCTCGACGATCTCGCCGCCCGCTTCGGCGCCGGCCTGCCGGAGCTCGCCGGGCTCGGGTCCGGCGGCCGGCTGCTCGACGTCGGCGGCGGCGCCGGCTCCCACTCCGCCTATCTCGAGGCCGCCGTACCGGGCCTCGAGGCGACCGTGCTCGACCTGCCCGCTGCCGAGGAGGTCCTGCGCGAGCGCCATCCCGGACTGCGCTTCATCGCCGGCGACTTCGACGAGGAGCGGTTCGGCCGGCCGGCCGGCGAGGAGTGGGACCACGTCCTGCTCGCCAACCTCCTCCACGACCACCCGCCCGCCCGCTGCCGCGAGCTGATCGCCGCCGCCGCCGGCCTGCTCGCCCCCGGCGGCACGCTGCTGATCTACGACTGGGTCCTCGGCGAGGACGGGGTGACGCCGCCCGACGTGGCGATCTTCGCGCTGATGATGCTCGTCGAGAACGAGGGCGGGGGCACCTGGACCGAGGAGGAGATCCGCTCCTGGGTCGAGGCGGCGGGCCTCCGCCCCGAGCCCCTGCGCCGCAACCCCGGCCCGATCGCGGTGCTCCGGGCGAGGCGACCGGGCTGAGCTCCCGGCCCGCCGAGCTTCGCCCCGGGCAAGCCTCGGTGCGGTGGAACGCAGCCGTCGTCCGTTTGTGATTTGATCACCAGTGCGCTGAACGTAGTTCAGTATATAGAACTAGGCGAAGAGGCAGGCGTGTTCAGGGAACGATCGATCGAAGGAGAAGCGGCGCCGCAC
>CAZTGN010000134.1:0-6567 GCA_964613275.1 uncultured Conexibacter sp.
CCTCCAGCCCGCGCCGGTACAACCGCCGCGGAAACGACGAGTCCTCGAACGCCCCCAGCCCGACCCGCATAATCGCCCTGCTCCGGGCCGCCTGGGCGGCGAGCAGCGACTCGACCGGCGCCACCACGGGCGCGCCGCCCTCCCCCTCGGCGCCGGGCAGGCGGGCGCCGGCGGGCAGCAGCGCCGCGGCGAAGGCGCGCAGCGTCGCCCGCTCCGGCGCCGCGAGGCCCGGGACGCTCCTTCAGCCCGGGGCGTGGCCCTCGACCCTGCCGGCGAGCACCCAGCAGGCGAGCACGACGACGACGAGCCCGCCGTCGACGATGAAGTTCAGCAGGTAGGCGAAGACGTCCTCGTCGAAGGCGAAGTAGGCCCCGGCGGTGAGCGACGACGCCGCCTTGCCCGCCGCCAGCACGAGCAGCAGCGGCCGGTACCTGACGACGTCGAGGGAGATGACGATCGCCAGCCCGGTGATCACCGTCATGTAGGCGAACGCGAGCCCAACCCAGAGGCGCTGGTCGCTGTCGGGTCCGGAGGCGAAGTCGCCGAGCCGGTCGCCGAGATCGTCGAGCGTGTCGATCACCCCGTCCGGCGTGGCGATGAAGAGGATCCCGACCACGGCGAAGGTCGCGGCCAGAAGTCGCATCGTGACTTTGACGATCAGCTCGGCGGTGTCGGCGCTCACGCTTCGGCTCCGGTCTCGACGACGATCCTAACCACGCGGCCGCGGTCGCGGGCGAGATGCTGCAGCGCCGCGTCGGCATGCGCCAGCGGGTAGCGGGCCGAGATCGAGCCGCTGAGGTCGAGGCGGCCGGCGGCGATCAGCGCGTAGAGGTCGGCGCTGTCGGCGCGGTCGGCGCCGAACGACCCGAGCACGGCCTGCTCGCGGCCGACGAAGGCGACGAGCGGGGGCAGCGTCGCCCGCGCCGGCCCGACCCCGACGACCACGGCGCGCCCGCGCTTGCCCAGGCAGCGCAGCGCCCCCTCGACGGTCTCGGGCAGCCCGACGAGCTCGAGCGCCAGGTCGAGCCCGCCCCCGGCGGCCGCACGCACCGCCTCGACGACGTCGGCCTCGCCGGGGTCGACGGCGGCGTCGGCGCCGAGCGCGAGCGCGCGCTCGCGGGCCCGGGAGTCGACGTCGACGGCGACGATCGGCGCCGCGCCCATCAGCCGCGCCAGCGCGATCGCGTGGGTGCCGAGCCCGCCGCAGCCGAAGATCCCGACGCTCTCGCCCGCGCGCAGGCGGCCGCGGGAGCGGAGGGCGTGAAACGGGGTGGCGACGCCGTCGGTGACGATCGCGCCGACATCGAAGGGGACGCCGTCGGGCAGCGGCAGCAGCGACCGCGTCGGGACGACGACGTACTCGGCCAGGGCGCCGTCGCGCGCCATCCCGTAGACCTTGGCGGAGTCGCACAGCGCCTCGCGGCCCTCGAGGCAGTGACGGCAGCGGCCGCAGGAGGCGGCGGGAAACAGGGCGACCCGGCCGCCCTCGGCGCCGCCGTCCCCACCGGGCCCGACCGCGGCGACGACGCCGGCCGCCTCGTGGCCGAGCGTGATCGGGGTGCGCTCGACCGGGATGTCTCCGTCGACGGCCAGGTGCAGGTCGGTGCCGCAGAGCCCGCAGGCGTGGACCCGGACGAGCGCCTCGTCCGGTCCCGGCTCGGGCACCGCCACCTCCTCGACGCGCAGCGGGTCGCCGGCGGCGAGCAGTCGGGCGGCGAGCATCGTCCTCATCGCCGGCCGTCCTCGAGCCCGTTCACGATCAGGCCGAACGCCGCCTCGAGATCGCCGCCCGTCGGATGCGCCCTGGCGCCGAGGTTGGCGCGCGAGTCGCGCAGCACCATCAGGCCGACGAAGCTGCCCCAGAGCAGGTCCGCGGCGAGGCGGCCGGAGCCGTTGCCGCTCACCGTCGCCAGGTAGTCGCCGAGCATCCGGAAGTTGTCGCCCGAGCGCCGCGCGATCTCGCGCTTGACCTCCTCGTCCACCGCCGCGGTCGACTGCGGGTGCGCGAGGTAGCCGAACACGTGGTAGTACTCGGGGTGGGCCTCGCGCAGCTCGGTGAAGAAGTCCCAGATCCTCCGCAGCGTCCGCTCCGGCGGATCGCCGGCGGCGACGATCTCCTCGAGCCCGCCGGCCATGAAGTCGATGCCCTCGAACAGCAGCGAGGTGAGGATCTCGTCCTTGCTGCGGAAGTACCAGAACAGGGTCGCCTCCGACAGCTCGCAGCGCTCGGCGATCTTCTTCGTCGTGGTGCTGTTGAAGCCCTGCTCGCGGACGAGCTCACGGGCGGCGTCGAGCACCGCCCGCCGGCGCTCCCGGCGCTCGCGCTCGCGGCGTTCCTTGACACCCATCGTCAGATCCCCATCCCGCGGGCGATCGTCTCGCGCTGGATCTCGCTGGTCCCCTCGCCGAGCTCGAGCACCTTGCAGTCGCGGTAGAAGCGCTGGGCGGCGCTCTCGCGCATGTAGCCGTGGGCCCCGTGCAGGTGCAGGCCGCGCTCGCACGCCCAGGTGCAGGTCTCGCTCGCCAGCAGCTTCGCCATCGACGCCTGCTCTGAGTGCGGCTTGCCGGCGGCGGCCAGTCGCGCCGCGGCGAGCGTCAGCTGCCAGGCGGCCTCCAGCCGCGTCTGCAGGTCGGCGAGCGTGAAGCGCACGAACTGCTTGCGGGTCAGCGGCGCGCCGAACTGGACGCGCTCGCGCGCGTGATCCAGCGCCGCCTGCCGGGCGGCGTCGCCGAGCCCGCAGGCGAACGAGGCGGCGGCGATCCGTCCCAAGGTCAGCACCTCCATCGCCTGCAGGAACCCGGCGCCCTCCGCCCCGAGCAGCGACTCGCCCCGGACGCGGCAGCCGTCGAGCACGATCTCCGCCATCTCCGATGCGCCCATGCCGAGCTTGCGCATCGGCGGGCCGATCGTCAGCCCCGGCGCGTCCCGCTCGACGGCGAACAGCGAGAGCCCCTTCAGCCCCCGCTCGGGCGCGGTCGCGGCGACGACCACGGCGAAGTCGGCGATCGGGGCGTTGGTGATGTAGAGCTTGGCGCCGTCGAGCACCCACTCGTCGCCGTCGCGGCGGGCGCGGGTTGCGACGCTGGCGGCGTCGGCGCCGGCGTCGGCCTCGGCGTAGGCCCAGCAGCCGACCCGCTCGCCGCGCAGGGCGGCCGGCAGCAGCTCGCGGCGCTGCGCGTCGGTGCCGAGGTGGAGGATCGCGGCGCTGGCGAGCGCGGTGTGCACGTAGACGCCGAGCGCCACCGCGGCCGAGCCGCGCGCCAGCTCGGCGCAGAGGATCGCGTACTCGACCGGGCCGCCGCCGCTGCCGCCGCAGTCCTCGGGAAAGGCGGTGCCGAGCCAGTCGAGCTCGCCGAGGCGCTCGAGGATCGGGCGCGGGTAGCGGCCCTGCTCGTCCCAGCGCGCGGCGTTCGGGCTCACCTCGCGCTCGACGAAGGCCCGCACCGACTGCTGCCAGGCCCTCTCCTCGTCGCTGAGCAGCGCCCCGAAGCCGTCCATCACGCCCCCTCGAACCGCGGCCGGCGCCGCTCCTTGAACGCGGCCACGCCCTCGCGATGATCGGCGGTCTGCAGGCACTGCACCTGGGCGAAGACCTCGTAGTCGAACTCGGCCTCGATCGCGCTGTCGAGCGAGCGGCGGATGGCGCGCTTGGTGAAGGCGAGGGCGCGCGGGGGCCCGTCGGCGAGCGCGCCGGCGAGCTCGGCGGCGGCCTCGTCGAGCTCGCCCGCCGCGACGCAGCGGTTCACGAGGCCGATCCGCTCGGCCTCGCCGGCGTCGACGAAGCGTCCGGTCATCATCAGCTCGGTCGCCCGGCCGAGGCCGACCAGCCGCGGCAGGAAGTAGCCGGCCGACATGTCGCAGCCGGCCAGCCCGATCCGCACGAACGGGGCGCAGAGCCGCGCCCCCGCGGCGGCGATCCGCATGTCGCAGGCCATCGCCAGCCCGAGGCCGCCGCCGACGGCGTCGCCGTGCAGGCGGGCGATCACCGGCGCGTCGATCGCGGCGATCAGGCGGACCGGGTCGAGGTAGCGCTCGACGATCCGCTCCCACTCGGCCGCCTCGCGCGGCACCATCTCGCCCTGGTCGGCGCCGGCGCAGAAGCCGCGGCCCGCACCCGCCAGGACGACGGCGCGGTCGTCGCCCGCCGCGACCTCGCGGAGCGCCGCGACCAGCGCCTCGAGCATCTCCCCGTCGATCGCGTTGAGGACGTCGGGGCGGTTCAGGGTCACGGTCGCGACCCCCGCCTCGCGCTCGACCAGCACCGGCGCGCTCACGCCCGTCCCGTCGCGCTCGTCCGCCATCGCTCAGCCCTCCAGCCCGAGCGCGCGCAGCGCGTTGTCGCGGATCAGCTTGCGGCGGATCTCCTCGGACAGGCCGAGCTCGGCCGTCTCGCGCAGGGTGCGGTCGAACGGCAGGAGCGGGTAGTCGGTCGCCCACAGCACCTTGTCCCGGCCCCAGGAGCGGACGAAGTCGACGAACGAGGCGGGCCAGTGCTTCGGCGTCCGCGCCGAGGTCTCGACGTAGACGTTCGGATGCTTCCAGGCCAGGGTCATCATCTCCTCGTGCCAGGGCTGGCCGAGGTGGCAGCCGAGGATCACGAGCTCGGGGAAGGCGAGCGCGACCTCGTCGAGGTAGATCGGCCGACCGCACTCCGACGGCAGCAGCGGACCGGTGTGTCCGACCTGGATCGCCACCGCGACGCCGAGCTCGGTGCACTTCAGATAGACCGGCCAGTAGTGCTTGTCGTTGGGCGGCAGGCCGACGGTCCCGTCGCCGTACATGTAGGGCTCGAGGCGGATCACGCGCATCCCGAGCTCGGTGACGAGGCGCTCGACCTCGCCGGCGACCTCGGCCGGCCGGCGCAGCGGGTTGACGGTGCCGGAGCCGATGAACCGGTCGGGGTGGGCGGCGACGGCCGCGGCCACCTCCTCGTTGCTGACCACCGCCAGATCCTTGTGGTAGAAGGCCGAGAGCACGCAGCGGTCGACGCCGGCCGCGTCCATCTCGGTCAACATCCGCTCGAGCGGGATGCCCTCGAAGATCGAGCTGGGGGAGCGGTACTTGCGGAAGATGTGCAGGTACTCGTCGGGCCAGCGCTTCGCCGCCTCCGGCCCGATCCAGCTCCCCCAGGCGTCGATCGCGATCCCCTTGCCGTCCTCGCTCATCCGTCTCCTCCTTCGAGCCCGAGCGTGACCCGGGCCTGGTCGGGGGCGGCGGGCTCGAAGCCGAGCTCCCGGATGATCCGCACCGCCTTGGCGACCACCTGGCCGTTCGAGGCGGCGAGCTCGCCGCGCGCTATGTACACGTTGTCCTCGAGGCCGACGCGAACCTGGCCGCCCATCGCGATCGCCGCGCCGAGCATCCGGAAGTGGTGGCGCGCCCCGATCGCGCTCGCCAGCCAGACCGCGTCCGCGGGCAGCCCGTCGACGAGGAAGGAGAGGTTGCGCACCGTCGGCTCGGTGCACTCGCCCGGGATCCCCATCACGAGGTTGACGAGCAGCGGCTCGGCGAGCAGCCCGCGGGCGTGCAGCGCCCGAACGGTGTTGAGCATGCCGGGGTGGTAGACCTCGAGCTCGGGGCGCACGCCGCGGTCGGCGAACAGCCGGGCGGCGCGCTCGAGCTCGGCGTGGGAGCCGAACAGCGGCACGAAGCGGTCGCCGGTCCAGGCGCCGCGCCGCTCGTCGAAGCGGCCCAGCAGGACGCCGCCGCCGACGCTCAGCGAGGCGATCTCGGGCCGCAGCTCGGTGACCACGGCGAGCCGCTCGGTGAGCGGGATGCCGGCCACGGCGCCGCCGGTCGAGAGGTTGAGCACGGCGTCGCAGCCGGCCGCCCGGAGGCCGCCGACGATCTCCCCGAAGATCGCCGGATCGGCGCTCGGTCGGCCCTCGGGATCGCGCGCGTGCAGGTGCAGGATCGCGGCCCCGGCGCGCCATGCCTCGAGCCCCTGGGCGACGATCTCCGCCGGCGCGAGCGGGAGGTTCGGATTCGCCTCCTTGCCCTGCTGGGCGCCGGTCAGCGCACAGGTGACGATCACCCGCTCAGCCCCGCTCATCGTCGCGCCCCTCCTCCCGGCGGGCCAGGAACGAGCCCATCCCCTCGCGCTGGTCGCGCGAGCCGAAGCTGAGGACGACGGTGTTGATCGAGAAGTCGATCGCCGCCTCGAGGTCGGTCGTCATCCACTTGTGCACGATCTCCTTCTGGGTCGCCAGGCCGGTCGAGCTCTTCGCCGCGAGCCGCTCGCACCAGCCGGAGACCTCGCCCGCGAGCCGATCGGCGCCGACGACCGCGTGCAGCAGGCCGCGGCGCTCGGCCTTGGCGGCGTCCCAGAACTCGCCGGTGTAGGCGAGCTCGCGCGCGCCCTGGATCCCGACCGCGAGCGGCAGGATCGCCGCCTCGACGATCGCCGGGATGCCGCGGTCGATGTTCGGCAGCCCGAACCGCGAGCGGTCGCTGGCGATCATGAAGTCGCAGGAGACCGCGAGCTCGAGCCCGGCGCCGAGGCAGAGCCCGTCGATGGCGGCGACGATCGGCTTCTCGGTCGTCCGCAGGGCCAGGAACGTCCGGTG
>CAZTGN010000134.1:6577-7607 GCA_964613275.1 uncultured Conexibacter sp.
CCGGTGCAGCTCGCGGCCGACCTCGCGCGCCGCGAACCCCTCCAGGTCCTTGACGTAGGCGACGTCGATCCCGGCGCTGAACGCCCGCTCGCCGGCGGCGTCGATCGCGATCACCCGCACCGCCGGGTCGGCGGCCGCCGCGGCGAGCGCGGCGCGGATCTCGGCCAGCATGAGGCCGTCGATCGCGTTCAGCACCTCCGGCCGGGCGAGCGTGATCCGCGCCGTCGGCGGCTCGACGGTGACCGTGATCGTCCGCGCAGCGCTCATCAGCGCCCCTCGAACCGCGGCTCGCGGCGCTCGGCGAAGGCGCGCAGGCCCTCCTGGACGTCCTCGGTCTGGCGCAAGGGCTCCGCGTGGAGCTGCTCGAGCGCCAGCGCGTCGTCGAGCCCGAGGTGGGAGCCCGCCCGGGCCGCCGCCCGCGCCGTCTGCACGGCGAGCGGGGCGTTGGCGGCGATCAGCCGCGCCAGCTCGAGGGCCTCGGCGGTCAGCCGCTCGCCGGGCACGGCCCGGCTGATCAGCCCGGCGCGCTGCGCCGTCGCCGCGTCGATCGGCGCGCCGGTCAGCAGCATCTCCATCGCCAGCGCCTGCGGCACCGCCCGCGGTAGCCGCTGGGTGCCGCCGGCCCCGGGGATGATTCCCCGGCGCACCTCGGGCAGCCCGAAGGTCGCGTGCCCGGCGGCGATCCGCAGGTCGCAGGCGAGGGCGAGCTCGAGGCCGCCGGCGAGGCAGGCGCCGTTGACCGCGGCCAGCACCGGCTTGCCCGGATCGAGGTTGCGGGTCAGCCCGCCCAGGCCCGGCTCGCGCTCGCCGTGGCGGCGGCGCTCCAGCGGCGTCATCGACCGGTACCAGGCCCCGACCTGCTTGAGGTCGGCGCCGGCGCAGAACGCCTCCGCCCCGGCGCCGGTGAGGACCGCGACCCGCAGCTCCGGGTCGTCGCGGAGCTCGATCCAGGCCTCGACCAGCCGCCGGCTCATCTCGAGCGAGAGCGCGTTGCGCTTCTCGGGCCGGTCGATCGTCACGGTCAGGATCG
>CAZTGN010000135.1:0-7405 GCA_964613275.1 uncultured Conexibacter sp.
GGGCACGGCGATGGAGCTCGACGACTGTGCCTTCCCGCTGCTCGCCGGGATCGACATCCACGACGACCCCAGGCCCGCCTTCGACGGCTGCAACGTCGGCCTGCTGGTCGGCGCGCGCCCGCGCGGGCCCGGGATGGAGCGAGCCGACCTGCTCGCGGCGAACGGCGGCATCTTCAAGCCGCAGGGCGAGGCGATCAACGCGGGGGCCGCCGACGACATCCGCGTCCTCGTCGTCGGCAATCCCGCCAACACGAACGCGCTGATCGCGCTCTCGCACGCGCCGGACGTCCCCCGCGAGCGGTTCACGGCGATGATGCGGCTCGACCACAACCGGGCCAAGAGCCGGCTTGCCGCCAAGCTCGGCGTCGGCGTCGCCGATGTCCGCAGGATGACCGTCTGGGGCAATCATTCGGCGAGCCAGTACCCCGACCTCGTCCACGCCGAGGTCGGGGGCGAGAGCGCCGCCGCCAGGGTCGGCGACCAGGCCTGGATCGAGGCGGAGTTCATCCCGACCGTCGCCAAGCGCGGCGCCGCGATCATCGACGCCCGCGGCGCCTCGAGCGCCGCATCGGCCGCGAATGCGGCGATCGGGCACGTTCGCGACTGGGTCCTCGGAACGTCCGCCGACGACTGGGTCTCGATGGGCGTGCCCTCCGACGGCTCCTACGGGGTCGCCGACGGCCTCGTCTCGGGCTTCCCCTGCACCTGCGCCGGCGGCGAGTACTCGATCGTCCAGGAGCTCGAGATCGACGACTTCTCGCGCGAACGGATCGACGCGAGCGTCGCCGAGCTCGAGGGCGAGCGCGAGACAGTCACCAGCCTCGGGCTGGTCTGACCCTGACGGGCCGCGAGGGCGCTGCTCAGCGTCCTCGTCGGCTCACGTGCGAAGCACGCTTCGCCTCCTGCGTCCTCGATCAGCACCCTCGCGACCTCGTCAGCAGACCTGACGGGCCGCGGGCGGCTCAGGCGCCGGTGGCGGTGTAGCCGCGTCCCTCCTTGACCACCTTGCCGTCCTTGACCAGGTCGGCCATCACCCGGTAGACGTAGTTCGGCTTGATCTTGAGCTTCTTCGCGATCTCGCTCGCGGTGATGCCGGGCTGCTCCTGGACGGCCTGCAGCGCGCGCTCGGCGCGCGCGCCGCCGCGCCGGCGCCGGCGCGGGCGCCCGCCGGACCCGAGCGGGGAGGAGCCGGAGCGGGCCCGTCGGCCGCGGTCACGGCCGCGAGGTCCGTGCCCGAGCAGGTTGCTCAAGGCCTTCTCGAGGCGCTTGCGCTCCTCGTCGAGCTCCTTGAGGCGATCCTCGATCAGCGATCGCGCCTTGTCGAGGGTACTCGTCTGGGTGGGCATCCGGGACTCCTTTTGGGTGTGTTGCTTTCGGTGGACCGTCCCCTCTCGCGATCTGACTCGACCGACCGGTGCTCACACACTCTACGGCAAGCGTGTGAATGTGGAGCTCCGAGGCCGGGGTTGGCTGCCGGTCAACCCCCGTGCGACCGCTCAGCGCTTCTTCAGCTTCACCGAGCGGGTACCGAAGACGAAGTCCCACAGCGGCGAGGAGACGCCGTAGCCATAGCGATGGTCTTGGAAGTGGTGGCGCATGTGGTGCTCACGCAGCTGCTTCCCGGCGGTGGTCTTCGGGACGTGATGGTGGAGGTGGAAGTGGGTGTAGTCATAGACCAGGTAGCCGGCGATGAACCCGGCGAAGCAGGGGTAGGCGGCCGGGGTTCCGAGGATCAGCGTGAACAGGAAGAGGAACAGGGCCGCGAGCGGGATGCTCACGGCCGGGGGCATGACCAGTCGCAGCGGATCGTTGGGGTGTTCGTGGTGGACCCCGTGCATGATGAAGTGGAGGCGGCTGCCGAGCGGATGGTCGGGCTCCCAGTGGAAGACGATGCGGTGCAGCCAGTACTCGCTGAGCGTCCAGATCAGGAGGCCCGCGAGGAGCAGACCGGCGACGGCGAGGACGCCGTAGCCGCCGTCGAAGCCGGCCCAGACGGAGACGGCGACGACGGGCACGAAGATGATCGCCGGGATCGACGGGTGGACCCGCGAGAAGAAGTCGAGGAACCGGCTCTCGAACAGTGGCGGCGAGGCGCTCAGGTGGTCGCTTCGGCTCGGCATTCAGTACCGGATTGTAGTGGAGCAGGGGCGGCGAGCGGTCGCGAGCGCCGTGCGCGAGCCCCTGCCGCCCCACTTCCCATCGACTCCCAAAGTGCGGGGAAGCCGGGCGCGAAGCCGGGTTTTGCGGCGATCTCCCCGCGGACGCTTACCACGCTCTTTGCGGGGCGGCCGCCGCCGCGCCGGCGCAGCGGCTGCCATTCTCGGGCCAGATCAGCCCAGGCACCCGAACGGAGACCGAATTGCCCGCCGCCCCAGCATCCACCAAGTCCACTCGAAGCCGCCGCGTCAAGGGCAAGCCGAGCTGCGGGTCCTGCTACTTCGGCGTCCGGATGCTCTGTGCCCTCCAGCTCGGCGGGCCCTGCACCACGTATCGCCCCGACTCCCCCCATGGCCTGCAGCCGCCGACCCAGCCGATGCTCCTGATCGGCGCCGGGGACGCGGCGCCGGCCGGCGAGCCGGAGCTCGAGCCGGAGCCGCTGGCGGCGTAGATCGCGCCGGCGGGATGCGCCGACGCATGGCCGGCCGGCGGCCGGCGTGGTTTCATGCCGCAGCCGTGGCCATTGCCCGGACGACGGTGGGCAGCGAAGGGAACCGGACGGCGAGCCGCACGCCGGCCCGCGGACGTGACTGCGGGTCAACTGCGATTTCGGTACGTCACAGGGCAGCGATCTGCAGTTGACCCGGAGTCACCAGCCGAACCCTGCCCGGGCCGGCGGTCACGGCTCCCGATAGGTTCCGCCCATGCGGCTGACCGTGCTCGGCAAGTCGCCCGCCTGGACCGACGCCGGCGGCGCCTGCAGCGGCTACCTCGTCGAAGGGGTGGACGGGCGGGCGTTCCTGCTCGACTGCGGGAACGGGGCCTTCGGGAAGCTGCGTGCCAGGCGCGACTACCGGGATGTCGAGGCGGTGGTGATCTCCCATCTGCACGGCGACCACGTGCTCGACCTGGCCCCGTTCGCCTACGCGCTCACGGTCGGCCCCGATGCCGGATCGGTGCGGCCCGCCCTGCACGCTCCCGCCGGGGCCGGGGCCTTCTTCCGGCGCCTCGCCGGAACCTGGGGCGACGAGGAGCTGATCCCGCGTGCCTTCGCGCTGAGCGAGTACGAGGCCGGGGACCAGATCGAGCTCGCCGGCGTCGCGGTCAGGCCCCACCCCGTGCCGCACTACGGGCCCACCAACGCGATCGAGCTCGAGGCGCCCGGAGGCGGACGGATCGTCTTCGGGGCCGACGGCCGTTCCTCGGAGCGGCTTGCGGTCGCGGCCGCCGGCGCCGACGTCCTCGTCGCCGAGGCGACGCTCGCCGAGCCGGACCCGGCGCCGCTCTCGGAGCGGGGCCACATGAGCGCCGGCGAGGCGGGCGAGCTCGCGGCCCGGGCGGGGGTCGGGCGCCTCGTCCTCACCCACATCTCCGACGAGCTCGATCCGGGCCGGGCGCTCGCCGCGGCGAGCGCGGCGTTCGACGGAACGGTCGAGGTCGCCGCCGAGGGATCGACCTACGAAGCCGGCGAGCCCGGGTGAGCCTCTAGTCTCCACGGCGATGGTCCGTCAGCGCGCAATGCTGGTCAACATCGAGCGGATGCGCCGCGACGCGGACGAGCTCCTCGGCGCCGGCTGGACGCCGGCTCGGGGCGGCGACTTCCACCCCCGCGTCGACGTCTACTACAGCGAGGCGGAGGAGGGGGAGCGACGGCGCCCGCGGGCGGTCGTCGTCGCCGACCTCGCCGGCGTCGCCGCCGACGCCGTCAACGGCGAGCCTACCAGCAGGTCGAGATCCCGACCGGGAGCTTCCGCCGCGCCGTCGAGCTCGGCGTCGATGTCGACGCCGAGGCGGCGCGGGCCACCTTCGAGGACGGGCTGCTGCGGATCGAGCTGCCGATCCGGCTGCCCGAGGCGAGCGCCCGCAAGGTCCCGGTCGAGCGGTCGCCCGGTTGAGCGGGCCGGGAGCGCGGACGTGATGCCGATCGAGCTCGGAGACGAGGCCCCGGGGGCCGGATCGCCGATCGAGATCGTCAGCACCGAGGAGGTCGAGGACGCGCTCGCCCAGGGCGGGGAGCTGCCCGCGGCGCTGCCGGTGCTGCCGCTCCGCGACATGGTCACCTACCCGGGGACGCTGACCCCGCTCGCGGTCGGCCAGGAGCGCTCGATCAAGCTGATCGACGACGCCCTCTCCGGCGACCGCGGCCTCGTCATGGTCGCCTCCAGGGACCCCGAGCTCGACGAGCCGGGACCCGATCAGATCGAGCGGGTCGGCGTCGCCGGGGTGGTCGCGCGGATGCTCAAGGTGCCCGACGGGACGATCCGGATCCTCGTCCAGGGCACGAAGCGGGTGCGGCTCGGGCGCTTCGTCGCCACCGAGCCCTACCTGGTCGCGACCGTCGAGGAGCTCGAGGACGTCGTCGACCCCGGCCCCGAGCTCGAGGCCCTGACGCGCAACGTCCAGCGCACGTTCAGCGAGATCATCGAGGAGATCCCCTACCTGCCGGAGGAGCTGCAGCTCGCGGTGACCAACGTCGAGGACCCCTCGGCGCTCGCCCACCTGATCGCCGGGGCCCTGCGGATCCCGACCGCCGAGAAGCAGGAGGTCCTCGAGCAGGTCGATGTCACCAAGCGGCTGCGGCGGCTCGCGGAGATCCTCGCCCGCGAGCTCGAGGTGATCCAGCTCGGCTCGCAGATCCAGTCCCAGGTCCAGGAGGGGATCGACAAGGGCCAGCGCGAGTACTACCTGCGCGAGCAGCTCCGCGCGATCCAGGCCGAGCTCGGCGAGGGCGACGAGCAGCAGGCGGAGCTCAACGAGCTGCGCGAGCGCGTCGAGTCCGCGGGCCTGCCCGAGCAGGCGCGCAAGGCCGCCGACCGTGAGCTCAACCGGCTCGAGCGGCTGCCGCCGGCCGCCGCCGAGTACGGGGTCATCCGCACCTACCTCGACTGGCTCCTCGACCTGCCCTGGAACGAGCGCACCACCGTCGTCCTCGACGTCGAGCTCGCCCGTGAGGTGCTCGACGCCGACCACTACGACCTCGAGCAGATCAAGGACCGGATCCTGGAGTACCTCGCCGTGCGCAAGCTCAGGCCCGAGTCGAGCGGGCCGATCCTCTGCTTCGTCGGGCCGCCCGGCGTCGGCAAGACCAGCCTCGGCCGCTCGATCGCGCGGGCGCTCGGGCGCAGCTTCGAGCGGATCTCGGTCGGCGGCGTCCGCGACGAGGCCGAGATCCGCGGCCACCGCCGCACCTACGTCGGCGCGATGCCGGGGACGATCGTGCGGGCGCTCCGCGACGCCGGCTCCCGCAATCCGGTCTTCATGATCGACGAGATCGACAAGATGGGCGCCGACTTCCGCGGCGATCCCGCCAGCGCGATGCTCGAGGTCCTCGACCCGTCCCAGAACGACGCCTTCCGCGACCACTACCTCGACCTCGACTTCGATCTCTCCGAGGTCATCTTCATCGCCACCGCGAACGTCCTCGATCCGGTCCCGGCGCCGCTGCGGGACCGGATGGAGGTGATCCATCTCTCCGGCTACACGGTCGACGAGAAGCTCCACATCGCCCGCCGCTACCTGGTGCCGAGGCAGGTGCGCGAGAACGGGCTGAAGGCGACCCAGGCGTCGTTCACCGACGCCGCGCTGCGGGCGATCGTCGAGGAGTACACGCGCGAGGCCGGGGTTCGCAACCTCGAGCGCCAGATCGGCACGGTCTGCCGCAAGCTCGCCCGCCGGATCGCCGAGGGCGGCCCGGCCGGGCGCCGCTCGGTATCGGCGAAGCTCGCGCGCGAGCTGCTCGGCCGCCGCCTCTACGTCTCCGAGGCCAGGCGCCGAACCCGCCGCCCCGGCGTCGCCACCGGGCTCGCCTGGACGCCGGTCGGCGGCGAGGTGCTGTTCGTCGAGGCGACGGCGATGCCCGGCAGCGGCAAGCTGACCATCACCGGGCAGCTCGGCGACGTGATGCGCGAATCGGCGCAGGCGGCCCTGTCGCTGCTGCGCGCCGACGCGGCGGCCTTCGTGCCCGGCGTCGAGGCCGGGGCCGCGGATCCGGCGAGGTGGTTCGCCGAGCACGACATCCACCTCCACGTCCCGGCCGGCGCCGTGCCCAAGGACGGTCCCTCGGCGGGAGTCGCGATGCTGACCGCGCTGACGTCGCTGTTCAGCGGCCGGCCGGTCCGAAACGACGTCGCGATGACCGGCGAGATCACGCTCAGCGGCCAGGTGCTGCCGGTCGGCGGGCTCAAGGAGAAGTCGCTGGCGGCGCAGCGGGCCGGGATCAGGCGCGTGATCGTCCCCGACCGCAACCGCGGCGAGATCGAGGAGATCCCCGAGGAGGAGCTCGGCGACCTCGAGTTCTCCTACGTCAGCGGGGCGGCGGCGGCCCTGGAGGCGGCCCTGGAGCCGCCGCGGTCACGGAAGCGCTGACGGAGCGCTCGTCGCTCGGCGGATATGCTGGCTGCGGACAGCACCGGGAACCGAGAGGAGCGATCGATGGCGACCAAGACGAGGGCGAAGGAGAAGGCGAGCGCCGCCTACGAGGGCGCCCGTCCGTACGTGCAGCGGCTGATCGAGGACGAGGAGCTGCGCGACAACCTGCGCGAGGCCTACGAGGCCGGCCGCGACGCCTACGCACGGGCATCCGGTGTGAAGAAGCCGTCGGCGCTGCTCGACGACAAGAAGCTGCAGAAGGACCTGAAGAGCGCCAGCGAGTCGCTGCGGGCGGCCTCGGATGCGCTGCGCGAGCCCGAGAAGCGCTCCGGCGGCGGACACCCGTTCCTGAAGCTGCTCCTGATCGCCTTCATCGGCGCCGTGCTCGCGATCGCGCTCAGCGAGGACCTGCGCAAGGCCGTCCTCGATCAGCTCTTCGGCGCCGAGGAGGAGTTCGAGTACACGTCGACCACCGCGCCGCCGCCCGCGAGCTGACCGCGACGAGGCGGACAGAGGCCGGCGGGACGGCGCCCCGGGAGCTGAGCGGAGACAGCGCCGGCCGCATCGTCGATGCGATGCGGGATGCGGTCGCGGCGCGCGGGATCGCCGGCGCGACCTTCGAGCACGTCGCCGCCGGCGCCGGCGCCAGCCGCGGCGCGCTGCGCTCCTACTTCGGCTCCCAGGGGCGGCTCCTGGTCGTCCACGTCTTCACCACCTGGTCGGTCGCCGCGCTCGCGGACCTGAGCCAGCTCGCCCGCGCGCGCTCTTTGTACCCCGGCGAGGTCCTGGTCGTCGGGATCGGCCTCGACCCCGATGGGCGCCGGCTCCTCGCGCCCTGGCGGGACGCGGCCCAGGTGACGCACCCGATCCTCCTGCCCAC
>CAZTGN010000136.1:0-7400 GCA_964613275.1 uncultured Conexibacter sp.
CCGCTGGGCGGCTTCGGAAACCTCGACGCCGAGCACACGCTGCCCGTCTGGCTGCAGCGGTCGGGCTACTCGACGATTCACATCGGCAAGTTCCTGAACGGCTACGAGACGAGCCCGGTCGGGGTCCCGCCGGGCTGGTCGGAGTGGCACGGCTCGAAGCAGACCTACACCTTCTACGGCTACGAGCTGTTCGAGGACGGCGGGATCGTCACCTACGGATCGCTCGACGAGGACCCCGACGATCCCGCCGACCCGGCGAGCTACTCGACCGACGTCTACACCGACAAGGCCGTGCGGGTGATCGAGGAGCGCGCACCCTCGGCCCAGCCGTTCTTCCTCTCGGTCGCCTACCTGGCCCCGCATTCCGGCAGGCCCGAGAACGGCGGCGCGAGCCGCTGCGTCGACACCGCCAAGCCGGCCGGCCGCCACGTCGGCCTGCTCGACGACGAGCCGCTGCCGCTGCCACCGAGCTTCAACGAGGCGGACGTCACCGACAAGCCGCGGCCGATCTCCGCGCTCGAGCCGTTGACCGGGCAGCAGATCACGCGGATCACCAAGAACTACCGCTGCCGCGGCGAGTCGCTGTTCGCGGTCGACGAGGGCGTGAAGCGGATCGTCGACGCCCTCCGCGCGAGCGGCGAGCTCGGCGAGACCCTGTTCGTCTACACGTCCGACAACGGCTTCTTCCACGGCGAGCACCGGGTCGGCTCCGGCAAGAACCGCGTCTACGAGGAGGCGGTGCGGGTGCCGCTGCTGATCCGGGGGCCGGGGATCCCGCGCGGGGTCGAGGTCGCCGACATCGCCGGCAACGCCGACGTCACCGCGACGATCCTCGACGCCGCCGGCGCCCGGGCGGACCATCCGCTCGACGGCCGCTCGCTGCTCGGCTTCGCCGCCCACCCCGGGCGCTACCACGGCCGTGAGCTCCTGATCGAGCAGGATGCGCCGACGAAGCCCGACGGCAAGCCGCGCGGAACCGAGTACCAGGCGGTGCGGACCAGCCGCTACAAGCTCGTCCGCCACTGGGACGGCCAGGTCGAGCTCTACGACCTCGCCGCCGATCCCTACGAGCTTCAGAACCTGCGCTCCGATCCCGCCTACGACGACATCCAGCGCGCCCTCATCGAGCGGCTCGACAAGCTCGCCGACTGCGCCGGCCAGTCCTGCCGAAGGAAGCCGGCCCTGAAGCTGGTCCTCCCCGACCGGGTCCGCAAGCACGGCAGGCGCTGCCGCACCGCCGGCGACTTCGTCGTCGCGGTGCGCAAGGGCGGCAACGGCCCCTCTCCGGCCCCCATCGTCCGGGCCTCGTTCCGGGTCGACGGCAACCGCAGCGGTGCGGACCGCTCGGCGCCGTTCAAGCACAAGCTCGACTCGCGCCTGCTGCGCGCCCATCGCAAGCCCCGGATCGAGGCCGACGTCGAGCTGATCGACGGCCGCATCCTCACGCTGCGCGACCGCGTCGAGATCTGCCGCTGAGGGGTCCCAGCGCAGCGTGTCCGCGCCCGGATTCCCGACCCCTCAGGCGGACTCCTCGCGGCCGCGATCGCGCTCGCCGGCGTCCAGGGTCAGTAGGTGAACGGCAGCCCGTCGGCGACCTCGTTGAGCCACGGGGCGCCGCGGTCGCGATCGGAGAGCAGCGGGTCGTCGACCGGCCAGTCGATGCCGACGTCGGGGTCGTCCCAGGCGATCTCCGACTCGGTCGCCGGGTCGTAGAGGGACGTCAGCTTGTAGGCGACGTCGGCGACCTCGCTGAGGACCTGGAAGCCGTGGGCGAAGCCGACCGGGACCCAGAGCTGGCGGTGGCGCTCGTCGTCGAGGATGTGCCCCTCCCACCGCCCGTAGGTGGGCGAGCCGCGGCGGAGGTCGACGGCGACGTCGAAGATCGCGCCGCGCGGGCAGCGGACGAGCTTGCCCTGCCCGGGCTTCGTCTGGAAGTGCATCCCGCGCAGCGTCCCGCGCTGGGTCGAGCGCGAGTGGTTCTCCTGGATGAAGTCCTCGTCGACGCCGAGCTCGCGCCAGCGGTCGACCTGGAAGCTCTCGATCAGGAAGCCGCGCTCGTCGCCGTGGACGGTCGGCTCGATCGCGACGAGGCCGGCGAGCTTCGTCTCGACGGCGGCGGTCAACCGGTCCCCAGCTTCGTCCCGTACTGGCGCTCGTAGTACTCGCGGTACTCGCCGGAGCGGATCGGCTCCCACCAGTCGCGGTTGTCGCGGTACCAGGCGACGGTCCGCTCGATCCCCTCGTCGAAGTGGACCTGCGCCCGCCAGCCGAGCGCCTCGAGCCGGTCGGAGGAGAGCGAGTAGCGGCGGTCGTGGCCGAGCCGGTCGGCGACGTGGTCGATCAGCGACTCGTCGCGGCCGGTCAGCGCGAGGATCCGCCGCACGACCTCGATGTTCGCCAGCTCCTCGGGGCCGCCGACGTTGTAGACCTCGCCCGCCTCGCCGCGCTCGAGGACGATGTCGATCGCGCTTGCGAAGTCCTCGGTGAACAGCCAGTTGCGGACCTGCATTCCGTCGCCGTAGACCGGCAGCCGGTCGCCCGCCATCGCGTTCAGGACCATCAGCGGGATCAGCTTCTCGGGGTGCTGGTAGGGGCCGTAGTTGTTCGAGGCGCGGACGATCAGGGCGTCGGCGCCGTAGGTCCGCTGGAAGGCGCCGACGAGCAGGTCGCCGCCGGCCTTCGACGCCGAGTAGGGAGAGGACGGCTCGATCGGCGATCGCTCCGTGAACGAGCCCGACTCGATCGACCCGTAGACCTCGTCGGTCGAGATCTGCAGGTGGCGGATGCCGGCGTCACGAGCCGCCTCGAGCAGGACGAAGGTGCCGAACACGTCAGTCTGGATGAACGCGTCGGGCTCGGCGATCGAGCGGTCGACGTGCGACTCGGCGGCGAAGTTGACGACCGCCTCGCAGCCGTCGATCGCGCGCGCCACGGCCGCGCGGTCGGCGATGTCGGCCTCGATCAGCTGGAAGCGGTCGGCGGGCGCCGCGGCCAGGTTCTCCCGCCGGCCGGCGTAGGTGAGCTTGTCGAGCACGACGATCTCATCGTCGGGGCGCTCGGCGAGCCGCCGGCGCACGTAGGCCGAGCCGATGAACCCGGCGCCTCCTGTCACGAGCAGTCTCATCCGGGGGAGCCAATCAGATCGAAGCCCGCGTCGGCGAAGTGCCGGTCGAAGGCGAACGCCTCCCGCAGGCCCAGCCGGTGCATGAGATCGAAGGACACGCGGTCGACCAGGCTGATCTCGCGGGAGCCGCGCGCGGCGACGGCGGCGAGGGCGGCGCGGCGCTCGTCGCGGCCGACCTCGATGACCTTGATCCTGGGAAGGAGCAGGTCGGCCAGCGCGGCGACCGCCTCGAACCCGATCCGGCGCTGGACGAGAACCGCGGACTCGACCTCGATCAGCGCGTGCGTGACGAGATCCTCCCCCCGATCGAGCAGCCGCTCCCACGTGTCCACCGCGTGCTCGTGAAACTCGTCGTTGACCGCGATTCCCGCGTAGATCGCCGACGTGTCGACGAAGACGCTCAACCGCGCTCGGCGTAGATCTCTTCGAGATAGCGGTCGTGGTCTGCAGCGACGTCGGTGCGGTCGCTGCGGAACCGGCTCATCATCGCGAGGATCCGGGTCCGGCCGTCCGCCGACGTCACATCGCCGTTCTCGATCAGCAACCGGTCGACCGCTTCCCGGGTCAGGGCGGCGATCGAGATCCCGCGCTGCGCCGCGACGCGCTTCAGCGTCCGGGCCTGCGCCTCGCTGAACTGGATCTGCATCCGAACCACGATGCCATCGTAGCAGCCGATGTGATGGCATCGGCCGGGCGAACAACGGCCAACCGAAGGGGCGACTTCACCGTCACGGTCACGAACCGCGACGACGGGCCGTTCGCGGTCACCGCGAAGGACGTCGCCAGGAAGGTTCGGGTCAACGGCGCGCCCTGGTTGCTCACCGGCCTGAACCCCGGGGATCACGTCCAGTTCCCGGGCTGCGTGAACGTCGCTGACGATCCGAACCCGAGCAACAACTGCGGGAGCGCTACGGCCACAGCCGTCGCGAAGCCCTGGTCAGGCGGCCAGCTCGCGGTCGGCGAGGTAGCGGCGCAGCGCCTGCTGCCAGGGCTGGAGCAGGATCGCGTCCTCGCGGGAGTGGCCGAGGACCGAGTTGGCCGGGCGGGGGGCCTTGCGGGCCATCATCTCGGTCGTCGCCGACATCACCCGGGTCTCGGTGCCGGCCTGGTCGAAGATCTCGACCGCGAAGTCGAACCAGCTGCAGGCGCCGCCGCCGACCATGTGGTGGATCCCGTAGGCGTCGGTCGCGATCAGCTCGACGAGCCCCTCGGCGAGGTCGGCGGTGCTGGTCGGGCAGCCGCGCTGGTCGCTGACGACGAGCACCTCCGGCTGCTCGGCGCCGATCCGCAGCATCGTCTCGACGAAGTTGCCGCCGCCGAGCCCGAACAGCCACGAGGTGCGGACGATGAAGTGGCGCGGGTTGGCCGCCGCGACCGAGACCTCGCCGCCGAGCTTCGTCCGCCCGTAGGCGTTGATCGGCGCCGGCATGTCACCCTCGAGGTAGGGGCCGTCCTTGCTGCCGTCGAAGACGTAGTCGGTCGAGGGATACAGGAGGGAGGCGCCGGCGCGCGCGGCGGCGGCGGCGAGCAGGCCGGCGCCGGTGTCGTTGATCGTCGTCGCGCCGCGCTCGTCGTCCTCGGCGCCGTCGACGTCGGACCAGGCGGCGCAGTCGATGATCGCGTGGGGGCCGAGGTCGACGATCGCGGCGTCGATCGAGGCCGGATCGGTGATGTCGAGCTCGTGCCGGGTCAGGCCGAACACGTCGTGGCCGCGGCGCCCGGCGGCGCCGACGACGTCGGTGCCGAGCATGCCGGCCGCACCGGCGATCAGCACCCTCATGGCAGCGTGATCTCGGAGCGGTCGCCGACCAGCATCCGCAACGTCTTCGGCAGTCCGTCGGCGCGCGAGATGCGGACGTTGCGGCCGAGCAGGCTCGCCTCCATCCGCGAGGGCAGCTCGTGGATCGAGGCGCCGGCGAGCAGGATCGAGTGCTCGACCTCGGAGCCGATCACCTCGCAGCCGGACGCGATCGCGGTGTAGGGGCCGACGTAGGAATCGACGAGCCTGCTGCCGGCCCCGATCACCGCCGGTCCGCGGACCGTGCAGCGCTCCAGTCGCGCGCCGTCCTCGACGACGACCCGGCCGACGATGTCGCAGTCGACGCACTCGCCCGCGAAATGCGGCTCGAGGTCCTCGAGCACGAGGCGGTTCGCCTCGAGCATGTCGGCGAGCTGACCCGTGTCCTTCCACCAGCCCTTGACCCGGTGGTGCTCGACCTGATGCCCGGTCTCGATCAGGCGCTGGATCGTGTCGGTGATCTCGAGCTCGCCGCGGGCGGAGGGCTCGATCGCCCGCGCGGCGTCGAAGACGGTCGGCTTGAACATGTAGACGCCGACCAGGGCGAGGTCGGACGGCGGCTCCGACGGCTTCTCGACGAGGCGGACGACACGGTCGCCGTCGAGCTCGGCGACCCCGTAGTGCTCGGGCTCGAGCACCTGCGTGAGCAGGATCAGGGCGTCGGGCTCGTCGCGCCGGAACGCCTCGACGAGGCCGCTGATCCCGTCGCGCAGCAGGTTGTCGCCGAGGTACATCACGAACGGGTCGGCGCCGAGGAACTCCTCCGCGGTCAGGACCGCGTGAGCGAGGCCGAGCGGCTCCGCCTGCGGGATGTAGGTGACCTCGGCACCGAGCGCCGAGCCGTCGCCGACCGCCGCGCGGATCTCGTCCCCGGTCTCGGGCGCGATCACGATCCCGATCTCGGTCACGCCGGCCTCGACCAGCGCCTCGATCCCGTAGAAGAGCACCGGCTTGTTCGCCACCGGCACGAGCTGCTTCGCCGAGGTGTGGGTGATCGGCCGCAGCCGCGTCCCCGCCCCGCCCGAGAGGATCAGTCCCTTGAGCTTCTCCATCGCGCGGGAGAGGCTAGCGGCGCAGCGCCGGGGCGGGCCGACCACCGGCGGATGAGCCAGAATCGTTGCTGTTTCGCGCCCCTAATTGCGACATCGCGCGCCCCGTGCATCCGGTCGCGCGCCTACAGTGGGGCTGCGATGGATCCGCAGCAGAAACGGGACGAACAGCATTTCCGGCAGGTCGAGAAGGCCCTGCTCCACATCGACGATACAGCGCGGCAGGTCGGGCGGATCGCGAACAGCCTCGCCGACGACGGCGGCGATCCCGGTTTGGTCGCAGCGCTCCGAGAGGCCGCCGGGAGGGTCCGCGGCGAGCACCGCGAGCTGATGAAGCGCGTCTACTTCCGGGCTCCGGACGACGAGCAGCAGTCGTTCGTCGCCGAGCCCGGGCAGCAGCGCCTCGCCTCCTGACCCGATCTGTTCGGTTGGCTCCTACGGGGGAGGAGATCCGGGCCAACCTGACGCGGTTCGTCGCCCGCTGGAGCGTCCGCGAGGGCAACGAACGGAGCGAGGCGCAGACGTTCCTGACCGAGCTCTTCGACTGCTACGGCCGGCGCCGCTGCCTACGGTTGGCTGCTCGTCGCTGCCCGGGGTCGAGGCCGGCTTCACCCCTCCCCGGCGGCGCGCAGCCAGGTGAGCACGGCGAGGACGCGGCGGTGGTCGTCGCCGCCGGCCGGGAGGTCGAGCTTGGCGAAGATGCTGGAGATGTGCTTCTCGACGGCGCCGGGGGTGACGACCATGGCCTTCGCGATGCCGGCGTTGGTGCGTCCCTCGGCCATCAGCTCGAGGACCTCGCGCTCCTTCGGTGTGAGCGAGCCGACGCCGGCCTCCGACCCGGCGGGCTCGGAGGCGCGGACGAGGCGGCTGACGACCTCGCGGTCGAGGACGGTGCCGCCCGCGGCGACCCGCTCGACGGCCTCGACGAACGTGCGGACCTCGGCGACCCGCTCCTTCAGGAGGTAGCCGACGCCGCCGCTGCCGGCCTCGAGCAGCTCGGTCGTGTAGGCGGGCTCGACGTACTGGGAGAGGACGAGGACGCCGAGGCCGGGCTCGCGGCGGCGCGCCTCCAGCGCCGCCCGCAAGCCCTCGTCGGTGAAGGTGGGCGGCAACCGGACGTCGACGATCGCGACGTCGGGGTGATGGCCGGCGACGATCCGCAGCAGGCCATCGCCGTCCTCGGCCTGGGCGACCACGTCGATCGACTGCTCGCGGAGCAGCGCGACGATGCCCTCGCGCAGCAGCGCCTGATCCTCGACGAGGACTACTCGCACGGAAGCTCCGCGGTCACCGTCGTGCCGCCGCCGGCCGGGCTGTCGATCGCGAGCCTGCCATCGACCGCCTCGACCCGGTTGCGGAGCCCGGAGAGGCCGCTGCCGGCGGGGTCGGCGCCGCCGGCCCCCTCGTCGGCGACGACGACGCGCAGCAC
>CAZTGN010000137.1:0-7392 GCA_964613275.1 uncultured Conexibacter sp.
CCGGCTCGACCCGGAACTGGCATTGCGGCAGCGGCGAGCCCGTCATCTTGATGCCGCCGAAGCCGCCGTTGCGCTCGGCGGCCTCGAGGCCGGCGACGTCGATCTCGGCCCGGAAGACCTTCTGCATGCACCCCATGTAGCGCCGGCCGGTCGGGCCGTCGACGTAGCTCCACAGATACGGACAGCGCAGTGCCAGACAATCGCGGGGCTCGATCAGCTTGTCGCAGAATGTCCTGCAGCTACGGCACTCCCCGGGCGGGGCCGAGACCCCGGCGACGCTCGATGCTCCCATGCCGGGATTCTAGTTCCGACGCCTAAAGCGAGGGCCGTTTCGACGGCCGCCGGGAAGCGATCGCCTCAGGCCGCGAGGGGGCGCCCGAGGAGCTCCTCGATCTCGGCCCGAAGCCCGACCGAGGCGTCGACCCGGTAGGCGTTGCCGAAACGCAGCCGGCGGACGCCCTCGCGTGTCTTCATGTCGAGCGTCACCTCGACTTCACCGGGAAAGCCGGCGAAGACCGACTTCAGCTCCTCGATGATCGCCGGGTCGTGGGCGGCGGCGTCGAGCTCGATCGCGAAGCTGCGCGGGCGGTCGAGCTCGCGCACCCGCTCCTTGGCGCTCTCGACCTCCTCGCCGGTCGGCTCGAACGGCTCGGCTTCGTTGACGACGAGCTTGACCTCGCCCCGATCCTTGCGATCGACCCGGCCGCGAACGAGCAGGACGGCATCTGTGTCGATCAGGCCCTCGCTCGCCTCCAGGGTCTTGGCGAAGATGATCATCTCGACGCGCCCTTCGAGGTCGTCGAGGGTCGCGAACATCATGTTGCTGCCGGTCTTGGTCCGGATCCGCTTCGCTTCGGCGACGATGCCGCCGACCGTGACGATCGCCCCGTCGGGCTTGTCCTCGAGCTCGGCGAGGGCACAGTCGCAGCGGACCCGCAGCGCCTCGCGAACCTGCGAGAGCGGGTGGTCGGAGAGGAACGTGCCCATCGTCTCCTTCTCGAGCGCAAGGAGCTCGCGCTGCTCGAACTCCTCGCCGAGGATCGGCGGGTGCTGGGGGCGGGCGACATCGCCGGCCGCGTCCTCGAGCGCGAAGATCGAGCCCTGCCCGCGCTGCGCGTCCTCCTGCGCCTTCTGGCCCGCGGACTGCGCCTGCGGCAGCACCGCCAGCATCGCCTTCCGGGTCGCGCCGGTCGAGTCGAGGCCGCCGCACTTGACCAGGCACTCGATCGCGCGCTTGTTGACCGCACGCTGGTCGACCCGCTCGCAGAAGTCCCAGAGCGAGTCGAAGGGGCGGTCCTCGCGCGCCTTCAGGATCGCCTCGACGGCGCCGTGGCCGACGTTCTTGACCGCATCGAGGCCGAAGCGGATCTTGTTTCCGGAGACGACGAAGTCGTGGTCGGAGGCGTTGACGTCGGGGGGCAGGACCTCGATCCCCATCTCCTCGCAGCGGTTGACGAAGAACGGCACCTTGTCCTTGGTCGACATCACCGAGCTGATCACGGCCGCCATGTACTCGGCCGGGTAGTTGGCCTTCAGATAGGCGGTCCGGTAGGAGATGAGCGCGTAGCAGGCGGCGTGGGAGTTGTGCGAGACGATCCCGTTCGCCATGTAGTTGAGCGGGCCGTCGGGTGCCATCTCGACGTCGTAGGTCGGTCCCTCGCCGATCGGCTCGATGCTGACGATCGGGTCTCCGTTCTCCGCCTGGACGGTCCCGCCCCCGAGGACGGCGTCGACCCGCTGACGGAAGTCCTCCGGGGTGACGACGACGTGTGGGAGATCGCCGTACTTCCCGGCGAAGAACTCGGCGGTCCGGTCCATGCCGTCCATCTCCCAGTAGACGCCGTGGAAGTAGAAGTCGCAGATATGCCCGTCGGGCAGCACCTTGTGCATCTCGAAATCGACGCCGCGCTCGATCAACCACTCGCACATCATCCGCTCGGCCGAGCTGGCGCACCACATCCCGTTGCTGGCGATCGAGCAGCGTCCGTAGCCGGGGCCCGTGTCATGGCAATCCCGAACGTTGGCCAGGGAGCGCTCGATCTGCGCCCGGCGCCATTCCGGGTCGTTCGCGTGCAGCCATTTGACGCGCTCGTGCATCGCCGCCGTGCCGGCGCGCGTCAGGCCCGGATGCAGCTCATGCATCCGCTTCATGTGCGCAGCCTTCTCCTCATCGGGGCGTCCGGCCTGGTAGGCGCGCATGCGGGCTGCCGCTCGCCGGTCCTGTGCACGGCGCTCCGGCCGCCGGGCGAGCCGGGTCATGGTCCGCCGTCTCGCCTCGCGCTGCTTCTCGCTGATCATCGGCATCGTGATCAGCTCGTCTCCGACCGTCATTTCCTCGATCCGCGTGTAACCGGCGGTCGTCATCAGACGGTGTTCGGCGGTCGCCTCGATCTGCCGACCGCTGGCGCAGCGGACCCGATAGAGCGGCTTGCGACCGGTCTTGACGATCCGCTGCACCCGGTGCGGCTTGATCTCACCGTCGGGCCACATCGCCATGATCGACTCCGGCTTCGTCCGGTACGCCTCGGACAGCCTGATCCGGCGCCCGTCGGGAAGGATCACCCGCGTATCCGACGACGCGCACTTGTTGAAGGAGTAGTCGGCCGCGTCGGTCATCAGGTTCCAGAGGTCGCGGGTGACGCCGGGGTCTGTGCCGGAGGCCGCCGCGCCGCCACGGAACTCGGCCTCCATCGTCGCCATCATGTCGCGCTTCTTCTTGCCGATCGCCTTGCGGAGGTCGTCGGCGCGGGCCGGGCTGAAGCCGGCGATCCGCTTCGAGATCTCCATCAGCTGCTCCTGGTAGATGCAGCAGCCGTAGGTCGCCTCGGCGATCGCCCGCAGGCGCTCGTCCTGGTAGCTGACCGAGCCCGGGTCGCGCTTGCCCCGGGCATAGGCCGGGATGAACTTCATCGCGCCCGGTCGGTAGAGGGCGCCGATCGCGACGATGTCGTCGAACTGCGTCGGCTTGATCTGCCGGAGCGCTTCCCGCATCCCCTCCGACTCGAGCTGGAAGACGCCGATCGAGTCGCCGCGGGCGAGCATCTCGAAGGTCTTCGCGTCGTCGAGCGGCAGCCCCTCGATGTCCAGCTCGACCCCGCGCGAGCGCCGGACGATGTCGACGGCGTCCTCGATCACGTCGAGGTTGCGGAGGCCGAGGAAGTCCATCTTCAGGAGCCCCACCTCCTCGACCGGGCCCATCGAGTACTGGGTGACGATCTTGTACGAGCGCTCGCCGTCCTTGGTGGCGCCGCGGTCCTCGGCGAGCTGCAGCGGCACGACCTCCTGCAGCGGCCGGTCGGCGATCACGACCGCCGCGGCGTGGATCGAGTTGCTGCGGACGATCCCCTCGAGGCCGCGGGCGGTGTCGACGATCTGCCGCGTCTCGGGCTCGGCGTCGTAGGCCCTCTTGAGGTCCTGGCCGTCCTCGAGGCATTCCTCGAAGCTCGGGCTGCGGCCCATTATCGGCTCCGGGATCAGCTTCGCGACCCGGTCGCCGACGACGTAGTCGAGGTCGAGCACCCGGGCCGCGTCCCGCGTCGCCTGCCGCGGCGCCATCGTCCCGAAGGTGATGATCTGGGCGACCGATTCGCGGCCGTACTTGTCGGCGACGTAGCGGATCACGCGCTCGCGGCCGCGAACCGAGAAGTCGATGTCGATGTCCGGCATCGAACGCCGGTCGGGATTGAGGAAGCGCTCGAACAGCAGGTCGTTCGCGAGCGGGTCGAGGTCGGTGATCGCGAGGCAGTAGGCGACGATCGAGCCGGCGGCGGAGCCGCGGCCCGGGCCGACGGCGATGCCGCTCTCCTTGGCGTGGCGAACGAAGTCCCAGACGATCAGGAAGTAGGACGGGAATCCCATCTCCTCGATGACGCCGAGCTCGAGCTCGAGGCGCTCGACGGCGGCGGCCGGCGGCGGATCGCCGTAGCGGCGCCGGAGCCCCTGCGTGGCGATGTCGCGCAGCATCGCCTCGGGCTCGGAGCCGTCCGCCGTCGGAAAGCGCGGCAGGAGAAGCTCGCCGAGCTTGATCTCGACGTTGCAGCGGTCGGCGATCTCGAGCGTGTTCGGAACCGCCTCCGGCCACGGCGCGAAGGACTCGTGCAGCTCGTCGGCGGACTTGAGGTAGAACTCGTTGGTGTCGAAGCTGAGCTTCGGCTCCTTCAGCTTCGACTTCGTCTGCACGCAGAGCAGCGCCCTGTGGTTGTCGTAGTCCTCGCGCCGCAGGTAGTGGACGTCCGCCGTACCGACCAACGGCTTGCCGAGCTCGCGGGCGACCCGCGCTATGCCCTCGTTCGCCTTGTCCTGCTCGGGGATCCCGTTGACCTGCAGCTCGAAGTAGACGTTCCCGTCGCCGAAGATCTGGATCAGGTCGTCGACGTGGGCACGGGCGTCCTCGGGCCGGTCCTCGACCAGGCGTCGGCAGAAGCGCGAGGCGAGACAGCCGGTGAGCGCGATGACGCCCTCCGAATAGCGCTCGAGGATGCGCGGATCGACGTTCGCCTTGCCGCGTACGAAGCCCTCGAGGAACCCCGCCGTGCTGAGCTTGACGAGGTTCCGGAAGCCGGTCTCGTCCGCCGCCAGCAGCGTCAGGTGGTTGCGCTCCCACCTCGTCTTCTCCTTGATCTCCTCGATGTCGTCGACGAGGTACGCCTCGAGGCCCATGACCGGCTTGACCTGGTGCTCGCGGCAGGCCTTGTAGAGCTCGACCGCGCCGTTCATGACGCCGTGATCGGTCAGCCCCAGCGCCGGCATCCCGAGCTCCGCCGCCCGTGCCGCCATCGCGTCGATCTTGTTGGCGCCGTCGAGCAACGAGTACTCGCTGTGGACGTGGAGGTGCGCTGCCTGCCCTGCGGCCGTCGTGCTCACCGCGCCATCATGGCAAGGGCGGTGGATGCAAACCCGGGGCCGGCGGGTGCTTCGCCGCGTTTTGCGGAAGCCTCGTCTCAGGCCGTACGGGGTCGGTCCCGATCGAGCCGGCCGAGCAGATCGGCGAGCCGCCGCTCGGCCGCGCGAACCCGCGCCGCGGCCTCGCGTTCGGCGAGCAGCGTCCGCTCCCTGATCCGCTCCTCGCGATCGAGGGCGCGCCCGGCGCCGGCCGCGAGGTCACGGAGCTGCGTCGCAAGCCTGGCCCGCTCCTCGCGAAGCGAGGAGCGGGCATCGCCGGCGAGCCCCTCGACGCGGGCGTCGATCGCGGCGGCGACGGCGCCTGCGGCGGCGTGCGCGGACTCGTTCGCGGCGCTCCCGAGCTCGGCGCGAGCGGCGGCGACCTCACGCTCGGCGCTCGTCGCAAGCTGCTGCCCGGCCGCCTCGAGGGCGGCCGCGACGCGCTCGTCCAGCGCTCTCTCGATCGCGGCTCCGGTCTCCGCGAGGCGCTCCTCGCCCCTCGCCGCCTCGCGCGCGACCGTCGCCTGGATGCCGCTGCGGGCGTCCTCGCGGGCGCTCGCGAGCGCCGCGGCTCCGGTCTCCGCAACCGCTGCCCGCGCCGCGGCGAGGCCGCGATCGATCTCCCGGTCGATCCGCGCTCCGAGCTCCGCGGCGAGCCCGTCGAGATGCGCCTCGACCCGGCGGCGAAGCTCGTCCTCGCGCTGGGCCGCCGCGGCCGCCTGCTCGTCGCGAAGCCCGGAGAGGAGTCCGGCCACGCGGCTCTCCACGGCGCCCGAGTCGTCATCGACCGCGGCGCGGACCTCCTCGAGGTCCCGGCGCAGCTCGGCGGCGAGCGACTCGCGGACCTCCCCGAGGCGGGCGGCCGCGACCTCCTCCGCGGTCCGGGCGGCATCGTGGAGGGCGGCCGCCCGGAGCCCGTCGATGCGCTCGGCGGAGGCAGCGGTCCCGGCCCGGCCCGCCGCCTCGATCTCCCGGCGCAGGCGCGCGCGCTCGGCCTCGAGCTCCCGGCGGAGCTCCCCCATGGCGCCGTGCATCGCCGCCGCGTGCTCCTCGTCAAGGCGCCTGCGATGCGCTTCGACCTCGCCCCGAACCCGCTCCTCGCGGTCCATCCGGCCCTCGTCGAGAGCCGCATCGATCCGCGAGCGCAGCGTCGCTTCGGCGGCCGCGAGACGAGCGTCGATCAACGCCCCCCGGGGATCCGGCCCGGATTCCACCCGGGCCTCCGGCGGCAGGCCCGGGGCCGCGCCCGCGGCCGCGGGGCGCGGGGATCCGGCGCCGGCCTCGCCGCGCGCGATCAGCTCGTCGAAGCCGGCGCTGATCGCCGAGCGGGCGTGGGCGATCCTGTCATCGGGCCCTCGTCCCGGCTCCGCTCGCTCATCACCGGCTCCGGTCACTCATCCGTCCTACCACGATCGCGCCCCCGCCGCAGCGCGATCGACGGCGCCGGCGGCGGTGACGCCACCCCGCCTTCTACGATGGGCGCGTGGAGTCCCCGGCCGGCGAGCGGATCAGAGCGACGATCGACGCCGGCCGCGGCGATGCCGACCGCATCGTCGCCATCGCTGCCCGCGAGGCGAACCGCATCGTCGCCGTCGCCGAGGGCGCCGATCGCGCCCTCGCGACTGCGCGGGTCGAGCGCCTGCGAGCCCTCGGACGGGAGATCGAGGATCAGCAGCGGCGGATCCAGAGCGGCTACGCGGCGATGCTCGAGGCGATGGCCGCGAGCACGATTCGGCTCGTGGAGGCGACCAGGGACGCCGACTTCACCACCCCCGCGGGCCCGTCCACCCTCGGCCGCACCGTCGAGGTCCGGCTCGCCCAGACGCGCGAGATCACCCTTCGGTTCGACCCCCGGACCGGCGCCGCGCACGGCCCCTCCTACGCGGTCTAGAATCGCCGCGAGGAGCCGATTTCGCGGCGATGACTGAGCAGGATCCCCAGCAACAACCGAGCGAGCCGGCGGGTCCGATCGAGTGGACCCAGGCATCGTGGCCGGCGCCGTCGGGCAGCGTCCAGTCCACGATCGACCAGATGACCGACCAGCTCCAGACGGTCATCGCGGCCGCCGAGCGCGCGGCCGAAGCGATCCGCCGCGACGCCGAGGAGCAGGCCCGCCGGCACCTGGCCGAAGCCCAGCGCAAGGCGGATCGCCTCACCGCCGAGCGGGTCGGGCTGATCTCGGAGCTGACCGACGACCTGATCCGCCACGCCGGCAACGTTCGCGATCATTCCGAGCAGATGGTCCGGGCGCTCGAGGATGCGATCAGCTCGGTCACCGACAAGCTCGAGCAGCCCGGGCTGAACGACAGCCTCGACCCGACCCGCCCGGCGCCGCCGCTCCCGCCCGGAGCCGCACCGACCGCGGCCGCGGTGGAGCCGCCCGCCGCGGTCCCCGTGGAGCCGCCCGCGGCAGTCCCGGCGGAGCCGCCCGCGGCGCGGCCGGCGCCGCGCCGGCCGGCGCCGGCCGAGCCGGCGCCGCCCCCGGTGCCTCCGTCCGGCACCTACACGGAC
>CAZTGN010000138.1:0-7376 GCA_964613275.1 uncultured Conexibacter sp.
ACCGATCGCACCGCGATCAGGTGGAAGCGCGCGTCCGCGAGCTCGCCGGCGCCGGCGGCGATCGCCTCGCCGAGGCGGTCGAGCCAGCCCCGGTCGGTGGCGATCGCGACCATCAGGCCGCCGGGCCCGTGCTCGGCCTGCGCGCAGAGGTCGAGGGCGATCCACTCGCACGGGACGTCGGCGTCGACGAGCGCGACGAGCTCCGACGGCCCGGCGTAGCCGTCGATCCCGACCTGCCGCGAGCACTGCAGCTTCGCCTCCTGGACCCAGGGGCTCCCGGGGCCCGCGATCACGTCGACCGCCGCGACCGACTCCGTGCCGTGGGCGAGGGCGGCGATCGCCTGCGCGCCCCCGATCGCGTAGACGGCATCGGCACCGGTCATCGCGGCGGCCGCCAGGACCGCCGGTGCGGGCTCGCCGTTCTCACGCCCGGGCGGGGAGGCGACGACGACCCGCCCCACCCCCGCTACCCGGGCCGGCACCACCCCCATGACGACGCTCGACGGGTAGGGGGCCCGACCGCCCGGCACGTAGATCGCGGCCGTGCCGACCGCGATCTCCGCGAGCTCGATCCGCTGCCCGGCGTCGAGCACGACCTCGGACGCCTCGCCGAGCTGGGCGCGGGCGACCGCGGCGACGTTCGCGGCGCTCGCCTCGATCGCGTCCCGCAGCTCGGCGGGGATCTCCCCGCGCGCGGCCTCGAGCCGTTCCGGCGGCACCTCGATCGGTTCGGCCGCGATGCCGTCGAAACGTTCGCTCAGCTCCCTGACGGCCGCGTCGCCGCCCACCCGGACGTGCTCGATCGTCGTCGCAACCGCCGCGGCGATCGCGGACGGCTCGGAGGCGCCGGCGCGTAGCGAGGCGGCGAGGCGCGCGGGCTCGGCGCCGTTCCAGGATTCGCTCACGACCTTCACGGCGCTGCCTCCCGCAGCCGATCGACCATGGCGTCGACCTCGTCGGCACGGAGCTTGTGGGCGACGCGGTTGGCGATCAGGCGGGCGCTGCTCGCGGCGATCTCGTCGACGACCTCGAGCCCGTTCTCGGCCAGCGTCCGGCCGCTGTCGACGAGATCGACGATGGCGTCGGCCAGGCCGACGAGCGGCGCCAGCTCGACCGAGCCCTTGACCTCGATCACCTCGGCCTGACGGCCGATCCGCTCGAAATAGGCGTCGGCGGTGCGCGGGTACTTGGTCGCGATCCGCATCAGGCCGAGGCGGCGTTCGGCCCGCTCGAGGTCGGCGCCGCCCGCGCGCGCCGCGAGCGCCATCCTGCAGCGACCGAAGCCGAGATCGACGAGCTCGTAGACGCTGCGGTCGCCCTGCTCGGCCAGGACGTCCTTGCCGGTCACGCCGAGGTCGGCGGCGCCGGACTCGACGTAGGTCGGGACGTCGGACGGGCGCACGGTGAAGATCGTCAGCCCCTCGAGCTCGAAGACCAGCGCGCGCGACTCGCCGCGCGGGCCGGCGGTGTCGAACCCGGCCCGGTCGAGCATCGTCAGGCATCCCTCGAACAGCGAACCGCGCGGCAGCGCCAACGTCAGCGCCCCTTCCGCATCACGGCGGAGGGCTCGCATCATCGCCCCCCCTCCTCCGCGGCCTCCTGCTCGGCCGCCTGGGCGATGTGGAGGCGCTCGAGGTTGAGCGCGAAGCCCGCGGCCGGCCGCGGGCTTCCGAAGCGCCCGAGCAGGTCGTCATAGCGGCCGCCGCCACCGATCGCCTCGCCGACGGCAGGGTCGTAGACCTCGACGATCGCGCCGGTGTAGTAGCCGAGGTCGCGGAGGAGGCCGAGATCGACCCTGACGCGGTCGGCGATCCCCCGGGCCGCGAGCGCCTCGAGGGTCTCGGCGAGCGTCGTCGAGGCCCGCTCGATCGCCGGGCCGCCGAGCGAGCGCGCGCGTTCGAGCACCTCGGGGCCGCCCCGGAGGTCGCTGAGCGCCACGATCGTCGTCCGCTCCGCCTCCCCGAGCTCGGCGAGATCGCCGGCTTCGGCCTCGATCGCGACGAGGTCGTGGCTGGCCAGGCAGTCGAGGATGCGGGTCCGACCCGGGCCTTCGACCCCGAGCTCGGCGAGAAGCTGCGGGAACAGGTCGGCGTCACCGAGCCCGACGACGGCACGGTCGAGCCCGACGGCGTCGAGGGCCGCGACCAGCAGCTCGATCAGCTCCGCCGTCCCGGCCGGGGCGTCGACGCCGATCAGCTCGACGCCGATCTGGCGGAGCTCACGAAGCTGGCCCCGCTGGGGACGGACGCGGCGGAAGACGCTGCCCGAGTAGGCGAGCCGGACCGGGCCGGGCTGATCGGCGAACCGGCGGGCGACGAGGCGCGCGATCGGCACGGTCATGTCGTTGCGCAGCGCGAGCACCGATCCGGACTCGTCGAGGAAGCGGTAGGTCGCCGCGCCCTCGGGGCCGGCGCCCCGCGCGAACGAGTCCTGGTACTCGATCGTCGGCGTCGCCACCTCCTCGTAGCCGCGCTCCGCGAACAGGGCGAGCAAACGCGACTCGATCGCGCGCATCTCCCGCATCTCGTCGGCGAGGACGTCGCGGGTGCCTGTCGGCAGGGGCTGGGTGGCCATCGGCGTCGGCTGCCCTTGATCTAGACGGAGGCCGGGACCGACTCGGTCGCGACCCGCTCGAGCCGCGCGCCGAGGCCGCGCAGGCGCTCGTCGATGCGCTCGTAGCCGCGGTCGATCTGGATGATGTTGCCGATCTCCGACGTGCCTTCGGCGGCGAGGGCGGCGATGAGCATCGCCATCCCGGCGCGGATGTCGGGGCTCTCGAGGCGCTCGCCGTGGAGCCGGCAGGGCCCGCTGACGATCGCACGGTGGGGATCGCAGAGCGTGATCCGGGCGCCCATCGCGACGAGCTTGTCGGTGAAGAAGAGCCGGTTCTCGAACATCTTCTCGAAGATCAGGATCGTCCCCGCTGCCTGTGTGGCCAGCGCCAGGGCTATCGACGTCAGATCGGCCGGGAACGCCGGCCACGGGCCGTCGTCGATCTTCGCGATCGCGTCGCCGAGGTCGTCGCGGACGGCGAGCTGCTGATCGGGCGGGACGAGCAGGTCGCGGTCCTCGACCACGCTCTGCAGGCCGAGTCGCTGGAACTGGCGGCGGATCATCAGCAGGTCGGCGGGCTCGACGTCGCGGATCCGGACCGAGCCGCCGGTGGCGGCCGCGAGCGCCATGAAGCTGCCGACCTCGATGTGGTCGGGCCCGATCTCGTACTCGGCGCCGCCGAGCTTGTCGCGGCCGTGGACGATCATCACGTTCGAGCCGATTCCCTCGATCGCCGCGCCCATCCGGGTGAGCAGGCGCGCCAGGTCCTGGACGTGCGGCTCGCTCGCGGAGTTGGCGATCACCGTCCGGCCCGGGGTCAGGGCCGCTGCCAGCAGGGCGTTCTCGGTGCCCATCACCGACGGCTCGTCCATGAAGATCTCGCAGGCCCGGAGCCCACCGGCGGCCGCGAGCTCGATCATCCGGCTGCCGGTGATGGTGGCTCCGAGGTCGCGGAAGGCGTCGAGGTGCGGATCGAGCCGTCGACGGCCGATCGTGTCGCCGCCGGGCGGCGGCATCCGCACCTCCCCGAAGCGCGCGAGGAGCGGTCCGGCGAGCAGGAACGAAGCGCGAATTCGCGCCGCGAGCTCCTCGTCGACGTCGTTCTTCCCGATCGCGCCGGCGCCGAGGCGCAGGTCGTTGTCGCCGAGCCATTCGACGTCGACCCCGAGCTTTGCCAGGATCGCGATCTGCGCCTCCGTGTCGCGGATCCGCGGGATGTTGCGCAGGACCAGCTCCTCCTCGGTGAGCAGGCAGGCGGCGAGGATCGGCAGGGCCGCGTTCTTGTTGCCGGCGGCGACGATCTCACCGCTCAGGGGGACGCCGCCCTGAATGACGAACTTCTCCAAGGCTTGGCTAGGGTAGACGACGGTGAGCGAGCCGACGATGAACGCCTCCGACCGCGAAGCGGCCTGGGAGCTGCTTTGCGAATGGACCGCCTCCGACTCGCTTCGCAGGCACGCCCTCGCGGTCGCCGCCTCGATGCGGGCCTACGCCCGGATCGGGGGCGAGGACGAGGAGCGGTACGCGGTGACCGGGCTCGTTCACGACCTCGACTACGAACGCTTCCCGGACCCCCGGACGGGGCATCCACGGAAGGGAATCGAGGAGCTCCGCCGCCGCGGCTACCCCGACGACGTCATCGAGGCGGTGGCCGGCCATGCCGATTACCTCGACGTTCCCCGCGAGAGCCGCCTGGCGCGGACGCTGTACGCCGTCGACGAGCTCTCCGGCTTCGTGATGGCCTGTGCCCTGGTCCGCCCCACCGGGATCGAGGGGATGAAGGTGAAGTCGGTCCGCAGGAAGCTCGGACAACCCTCGTTCGCGGCCAAGGTCGACCGGGCGCAGATCAGCCGCGGCATCGAGGAGCTCGGCGTCGACGAGGGCGAGCACATCGCGGTCGTCATCGATGCCCTCGCGGCTGACGCGGAGGAGCTCGGGCTCACCGCCGCCCAGGTCGGGGCCGATCGAGCGTGAGCCGCCTGCTCAAGGTCCTCCTCGTCGCGATCCTCGTCCTCGCCGCGCTCGCGGCCGTCAACGCCGTCGTCCTCGACAGCCAGACCAAGCCGGCCCGGGTGACCGCCGACGGCGGCCGGATCGAGACCGTCTCCTCGGTCGATCTGCAGGTGTTCGACTCGCCGGCGACCGGACCGGGCCCCGAGGGGGCTCCGATCGTGCTGCTGCACTGCTTCGGCTGCTCGTCGCAGTGGTGGAACCCGACCCTGCCCGCGCTGAACGAGCGCCATCGCGTGGTCCGGATCGACCTGGTCGGCCATGGCGGCTCCGAGAAGCCGCAGAGCGGCTACGAGATCGAGGCGCAGGGGGCCGCCGTCGCCGAGGTGCTGAACTCGCTCGGGGTCCAGGGAGCGACGGTGGTCGGCCACTCGCTCGGCGGCATCGTCGCGACGTCGCTGGCGGAGCAGGCGAGCGAGCTCGTCGACCGGCTCGTCCTGATCGGCGTGCCGTCGGGCCCGGGCGACGCGTCGCTGCCCTTCACCGAGTCGCTGATCTCCACCCCCGTGATCGGACAGGCGTTGTGGCGGGTTCGGCTCGACGCGATGATCGAGCGCGGCTACGGCTCGGCGTTCGCGCCCGGGACCGACGTCGGGGAGGTCTTCCCCGGAGACCCCGATCGCGTCGTCGAAGACAACCGGGCGATGACCTACGACTCCTTCACCCAGGCGCGCGACGGCGCCGACGATTTCCTGGCGGCGCGGCCGCTGGCGGCGCGGATCCCCGCGACCGGCGTGCCGTTGATGTGGATCGACGGCGCCGAGGACCAGATCATCGACGCGGCCGCCGTCGCCGAGGAGCTCGGGACGGTGCCGGGGTCGATCACGAAGCTGATCGACGACGCCGGGCACTCGCCCGCCGTCGAGGCCCCGGGCGAGACCGCGAAGCTGATCCTCGACTTCGCGGGTCAGGCACCGCCGGGGACCGTCGCTTCCCATCCCGAGCCACGATCCGGCGGCAAGGGCGGACGCCAGCGGAACCGGAACCGTGGCGGCTGAGGCGATCCGGATCGTCGTCCTCGAGGGGGACGAGACCGGCCAGGAGCTGCTCGAGGCCGCGCTCGCGGTGCTCGAGCCGGAGGCGATCGGGCTCCCGGTCGGGCTCGAGCGGTTCGACCTCTCGCTCGAGAACCGGCGACGGACCGGGAACGAGGTCTGCGTCGAGGCGGCGGCGGCGATGCGCGCCGCCGGGCTGGGGCTGAAGGCGGCGACGATCACCCCCGAGGGCGCCGGGGATGTCGGCAGCCCGAACCGGATCGTGCGCGAGGGGATCGGTGGGACCGTCATCGTCCGCACCGGTCGGCGGATCCCCGGGGTGACGCCGGTCGCCGGGGTGCATCACCCGATCACGGTCTGCCGGATGGCCGTGGGCGATGCCTACGGGGCGGAGCAGTGGCGCGAGGCGGAGGGCGACGACGAGCTCGCGTTCCGCACCGAGCGAATCAGCCGCCGGGTCTGCCGAGCGGTCGCCGAGCATGCGTTCCGGGCCGCCGCCGCCAGCCCCGGGCCGCCCCGCGCCCGCGTCTACGGCGGCCCGAAGTGGACGGTCAGCCCCATCTACGAGGGGATGCTGAAGGAGGAGATGGACGCGGCCGCGGAGCGCCATCCCGAGGTCCCCTACGAGCCGGTGCTGATCGACGCCACCTACGCGGGGCTGATCGGGGGCGCCTCCGCCGGCGCTCCGCTGGTGATCCCGACCCTGAACCGCGACGGCGATCTGCTCAGCGACCTGGTGATGCCGATGTTCGGCTCGATCGCCGGCGCCGAGTCGATCCTGCTCGCCCTCGACGACGACCTCCGGCCCGCCGTCGCGATGGCCGAGGCACCGCATGGCACCGCGCCGGCGCTGGCCGGCAAGGACGTCGCAAACCCGATGGCGATGATCCTCGCCTGTGCCGCCGTCCTCCACTACGCGGCCGAGCGTGGCGGCCCGGCTGCGGCCGAGCGCGCCTCGCGAGCCATCCACGCCGCTGCCCTCGGCGCGGCCGGCGACGGCATCCGCACCCCCGACCTCGGCGGCAGCTCCTCCACCTCGGCGGTCTGCGCCGAGGTCGTCGCGAGGTTGCGGGGGTAGGTCGCGGACGGACCTGACCAGCCCGTCGAGATGCGGATTTCGTCCCTCTGCGAGCACTAGTTCGCACCTCACCGCCGATCCGACCACCGGCGGCCTTCCGCCACCTTCCCTCACCAGCCCAGCCACTTCCATCCCACGGTGGCGGCCCCGGCGCGAGCCGACTGCCTGCTTGCCACCTATACGAACACATGTTCGTGTAGAGTGAACCGGCAGGTGACCGTCGGATCCGTCCTCATCCCCCGCTTCTCGCTGCTCGCCGCGATGGGCGGGCGAAGGGAGCGGCTGACGGCGCCGGCAGCCCTCGCCCCCGCGCCCGGGCGCGTGCAGGCCGTCGGGGAGGTCAGCGGCGCCGCTGAGGCGTTCGGGGTCAGGCCGGGCATGGCCGTGTCGGAGGCGCTCGGGCGCTGCCCGGAGCTCGTCCTCCACCCGCCCGATCCGGGTCGGGCGGGAAGCGGGTGGGAGCGGGTGCTGCGCCGGCTCGAGGCGATCGGCGCCGAGGTCGAGAGCTCCCGTCCCGGGGAGGCGTTCTTCGCGGTCGACGGGCTGCGCACGGTCTGGGGCCCGGCGCGGCGCGACGTGATGGCGCGGGCCGCGCGGGCCGTCGGGATGCCGGCGAAGCTCGCCTGCGCCCCGAGCCGCTTCTGCGCCCGGGCCGCCGCGGCGGCCGCTCGCGGGCGGCGCCGGGCGGTACGGGTCGTCGCCCCCGGCGTCTTGAGGTCTTCCTTCGTCGGTCCAGACGG
>CAZTGN010000139.1:0-1620 GCA_964613275.1 uncultured Conexibacter sp.
CTCGTAGGCCTCGCGGTACTTCGCGGTCGTGCCGGCGATCACCTCGGCCGGCAGAGTCGGCGCCGGCGGCGAGTGGTCCCAGCCCTGCTCGTCGAGGTAGTCGCGCACGTACTGCTTGTCGAACGACGCCTGGCCGCGGCCGGGCTCGTAGTCGTCGGCGGGCCAGAAGCGCGAGGAGTCCGGGGTCAGCACCTCGTCGCCGAGGACGATCTCGGCGCCGGGCGCCGCGCCGAGCTCGAACTTCGTGTCGGCGAGGATGATCCCGCGACCGAGGGCGTGGAGGCGGGCATGCTCGTAGAGCTCGATCGAGACGCGGCGGAGCTCCTCCATCAGCGGCCGCGAGCCGACGATCTCGGCGGCCCGGTCGAAGTCGATGTTCTCGTCGTGCTCGCCGACCTCGGCCTTGGTCGCCGGCGTGAAGATCGGCTCCGGCAGCTGGTCGGACTCCTGCAAGCCGTCGGGCAGCGCGATCCCGCAGACCGAGCGCGACTCCCGGTACTCCTTCCAGCCGGAGCCCGACAGGTAGCCGCGGACCACGCACTCGACCGGGTACATGTCGAGCTTCCTGACCCGGATCGCCCGGCCGGCAGCCTCGGCCGGCACGTCCTCGGAGATCAGGTGGTTGGGGACGATCTCGCCGGTCGTCGCGAACCAGAAGATCGACATCTGGGTCAGCACCCGCCCCTTGTCGGGAATCGGCTCGGGGAGGACGACGTCGAACGCCGAGATCCGGTCGGAGGCGACCATGATCAGCTCGTCCCCGTCCTCGTAGATCTCGCGGACCTTGCCGCTGGAGTGAAGCTCGAGCTCGCTGAGGGTGCCGGCCATCGGCCGCGAGGCTAGCAGCGCGATGCGTTGCTCAACCGCGCCGGGTAGGTTGAGCGCCATGGCGCAGCGATCCGGTGGTGACGGCGTCCTCGCCGAGGTGATCCCGGGGGTCCTCGAGTGGAGCGGCCGGCATCCGAGGATCGGCATGACGGTGTACTCCCACTACCTGGCCGATCAGCGGGTCGCGATCGACCCGATCGGGGTCGAGGGACTGGTCGCGGCGCTGGAGCAAGCCGGCGGGGTCGAGCAGGTGCTGCTCACCAACCGTCATCACCTCCGCGGCGCCGGGGAGATCGTCGACGCCTTCGACGCGCCGTTGCGCTGCCCGGCTCCCGGGCTGCACGAGTTCGAGGGCGAGGACGGGCCGGCGGTGAGCGGCTACGAATGGGGGGAGGAGCTGGCCGCCGGAGTCACCGCGCACGAGGTCGGATCGCTCTCACCCGACGAAGGCGTACTCCACATCGCCGTCGGTTCCGGCGCGCTCGCCTTCGCCGACACGATCATCGCCGACGCCAGCGGGCTCGGCTTCGTCCCCGACTTCCTGATGGACGAGCCCGAGCGGACCAAGGAGGGCATCGTCGCGGCAGCGCACGGCCTCCTCGACCTCGACTTCGACGTGCTGCTGATGGCCCACGGAGCGCCGATCGCCACCGGCGGCAAGCAGGCCCTCGCCGACTTCCTCGCCGCCCCCCGCACGATCTCCCTCGGGTAAGCCCTCGCGCCGCGCCGTCCGAAGGAGCGGACGCGCAGCGGGCCCTCGACCCCCGGCTGGGCCCTACACACATGTCCTCC
>CAZTGN010000139.1:1720-7330 GCA_964613275.1 uncultured Conexibacter sp.
CGTCACGTACCAGCGCGCCGACCGACCGAAGCGGACGGCGAAGCCGGAGCATTCGACCTCGGCTGGGTTCAACACACATGTCCTCCCGTCACGTACCAGCGCGCCGACCGACCGAAGCGGACGGCGAAGCCGGAGCATTCGGTCGGGGTTATTTCAGCGCCTCGAGCCGGGCGAAGACCTCGCCGGCGTGGGTCAGGTAGGCGCTCGGGTCGAAGACGGCGTCGAGGTCGATCTCGTGCCCGGAGCCGGCGAGCGCAGCGGCGAGCAGGTCGCGGAACGGCGTCCGCTCGTCCCAGGCGCGCTGCGCGTTCTCCTGGACGAGCCGGTAGGCGTCGTCGCGGCCGAGCCCGGCATCGACGAGGGCGGTCAGCGCCCGCTGGCTGTAGATCGCGCCCCAGGTGAGCTCGAGGTTCTCGCGCATCCGGTCGGCGTGCACGGTCATCCCGGAGGCGACCCGCGCTGCGAGGTGCTGCATGTAGTCGAGGGCGATCGTCGCATCGGGCAGGATCACCCGCTCGGCTCCCGAGTGGGAGATGTCGCGCTCGTGCCAGAGCGCGACGTTCTCGAGCCCGGCCTGGGCGTAGCCGCGGAGGACGCGGGCGAGCCCGGTGATCCGCTCGGTCGTGATCGGGTTGCGCTTGTGCGGCATCGCCGAGGAGCCCTTCTGCCCCCGGCCGAACGGCTCCTCGACCTCCCGCACCTCGGTCCGCTGCAGGTTGCGGACCTCGGTCGCGAACCGCTCGAGGCCGGCGCCGGCGAGCGCGATCGCCGAGAGCAGCTCGGCGTGACGGTCGCGGGGGACGATCTGCGTCGATGCGTCCTCGATCCCGAGCCCGAGCCGCTCCATCACCGCCGCCTCGACCGACGGCGGCAACGACGCGTAGGTGCCGACGGCGCCGGAGAGCTTCCCGCGCCGGGCACCGGCGAAGGCACGCTCGAGCCGCCCGGCGTTGCGGTCGGCCTCGAACGCGAAGCCGGCGAGCCGCAGCCCGAAGCTGGTCGGCTCGGCGTGGATGCCGTGGGTGCGGCCGACGCAGACGGTGTCGCGGTGCTCGACCGCGCGCTCGACGAGCGCATCGCGGTAGGCGCGGGCGCCGGCGACGACGATCTCGCCGGCGGCGCGGATCTGGGTCGCGAGCGCCGTGTCGAGGACGTCGGAGGAGGTGAGGCCGTAGTGGATCCAGCGGCCCTCGGGGCCGATCGAGGCGGCGACGACGTCGACGAAGGCGGCGACGTCGTGGTTGGTGGTCCGCTCACGCTCCTCGACCGCCTCGACGGTGAAGCTCGCCCGCTCACGGCAGGCGGCGGCGTCGGCGGCCGTGACGGTGCCGGCCCCGGCGAGGGCGTCGGTGACCGCGAGCTCGACCTCGAGCCAGCCCTCCATCTTGCGCCGCTGCGTCCAGACGGAGGCGATCTCCTCGCGGCTGTAGCGCTCGATCAAGGGCCGATGATCCGGGCCGCGTAGAGCCCTGCGTTCTTGGCGCCGTCGACCGCCATGCAGGCGACCGGGACGCCGGGCGGCATCTGCGCGATCGCCAGCAGCGCGTCGATGCCGCCGAGGTTCCTGCCGGCGATCGGCACCCCGATCACCGGCAGGCTCGTGTGTGCGGCGGCGACCCCGGGGAGCGCGGCGCTCATCCCGGCGCCGGCGATGATCGCCTTCAAGCCCCGCATCTGGGCTGCCTTGCAGTACTCGACGACCAGCTCGGGCGTGCGGTGGGCGCTCATCACCCGCACCTCGTAGCGGATCCCGGCCTCCTCGAGCGCCCTGCCGGCGGGCTGCATCTTCGGCTTGTCGTTCTTCGACCCCATGATGATCCCGACCAGCGGCGAGTCCACCTCGATCTCCTCGAAGGCGGCCTCCACGTCCGGCATCGACTCCGGGTCGGGGAGGCTCGGCGCCTCGGTGCCCGATGCGGGCGTCGGGGCGGATTCGGCTTCGTTCATCGGGCCTCCTGGGTGGTTCGCTCGACGGCACGGGCAGCGATGTCGGTGCGGATCTGCCGGCCGCCGAAGGTGATCAGCTCGGCCGCATCGTATGCGCGCTCCCGCGCGCTCGCGGCGTCCGGCCCGAGCGCGGTCACGTTCAGGACCCGGCCCCCGGCCGTGACGAGGCGGCCGTTCTCGGTCGCCGTGCCGGCGTGGGTGACCTCGGCCCCGGTCGCAGCGGCGGCATCGACGCCCTCGATCACGTCGCCGCTCGACGAGCTCTCGGGGTAGCCGGCGGAGGCGAGGACGACCGTCACCGCCCAGTCGGGGGCGAAGTCGGCCTCGGCCCCGGCAAGCCCCCCGGGCTCGCGGCTGGCCAGGCAGAGGTCGACGAGGTCGGAGCGCAGCCGCGGCAGCACCGCCTGCGTCTCGGGATCGCCGAAGCGGCAGTTGAACTCGAGCACCTTCGGCCCCGCCGCGGTCATCATCAGCCCCGCGTAGAGGACGCCGTGAAACGGCGTCCCGCGCTTGGCGAGCATTCGCACGACGGGCTCGTGGACGGCGGCGACGGCGTCCGCGACGGCATCGCCGCCGACGCCGGGGACCGGCGAGTAGCTGCCCATTCCGCCGGTGTTGGGACCGCGGTCGCCGTCGAAGATCCGCTTGTAGTCCTGCGCCGGGGCCAGGGGCACGACGTTGGTGCCGTCGCAGAGCGCCAGCAGCGACAGCTCCTCGCCCGCGAGGAACTCCTCGACCAGGACCTGCGTCGCCCCGAAGCGCCGCTCGGTGAAGAACGCCTCGACCGCCGCCCGGGCCTCCCCTGCGTCGGCGGCGATGATCACGCCCTTGCCGGCGGCGAGCCCGTCCGCCTTGAGCACGACCGGGTAGTCGCAGGCGGCGAGGTGGGCGAGCGCCTCCTCCCGCGTCGCGACCACCTCGTGCCCGGCCGTCGGCACCCCGGCCTCGCCCATCACCTGCTTGGCGAACAGCTTCGAGCCCTCCAGCCGCGCTCCCGCGGCGGTCGGGCCGAAGGCGGCGACGCCGGCGGCCTCGAGGTCGTCGACGAGGCCGGCGACGAGCGGCGCCTCGGGGCCGACGACGACGAGGTCGGCGCCGATGTCGAGCGCCGCGGGCACGACGCCGCGCTCGGCGGCGACGATCTCGGCATCGGCGGCGATGCCGGCGTTGCCGGGAGTGCAGAAGAGCTCGGGGCGGTGCTCGGAGCGGCCGAGGGCGCGGACGATCGCGTGCTCGCGACCGCCGCCGCCGACGACGAGGATCCTCATCGTGGCGCCGCGGCGGGCGGCGGTGTGGCGCTCACAGCGATCCGGCGAAGTCCCCGCTCGGGATCGCGGAGAGGGTCTCGTTGACGGTCGTCCCCCGGGACCCGAGCTCGACCGAGGCCTTGGCCATCACCTCCGCGCTCGCGGCCTCGACGATGCTGACGAAGTCGTAGCGGCCGAGCGTCGCCCACTGGTCGTGGACCTTGAGCCCGATCTGCTCCATCTCGCGGTTCACCTCGGCGATCCGGTCAGGGTTGTTCTTGATCGTCTTGACGCCTTCGCTGGTCAGCTTGGTCAGCAGGATGAAATGAGGCAACGGTTCCTCCTCGTGGTCGCGTTCGCTGGCCCCGCCATTTCTCTCACGTCCGCGTCGCCGCTGCAAGCCCGCGCCCGGAGTCCGTCAGCCCCGGGCGGGCAGAACGGCGCTGCCGGCGATCAGCGGCCGGACGAACGCCGGCGACTTCGGGATGGCTCCGTGCTCGACCGACTCGACCTCGAGCGGCGAGTCGGCGATCGCGGCGAGCGTGTCGCGGTTGCAGCGGCAGCCGTGCGCGAAGAGCTTCCAGGGCCTCTCGAGGCGGTCCTGCCAGCGCGCCGTCCGCGGATCGTCGGAGCGGACGTGCTCGAGGAACAGCAGGCGACCGCCCGGGGTCAGGACCCTGGCGACCTCCGCCAGCGTCGCCGGCAGATCGTCGACGGTGCAGAGGACGAGCGTGCAGACGACGGTGTCGGCCGAGCCGTCGGCGAGCGGGAGGTCGTCGGCCGCCGCCTCGATGACCGTGGCGTCCGCGTCCGCGCCCGCCCTGCCGCGAAGCTGCTTCGCCATCGGTGGGAACGGCTCGGTCAGGGTCAGCTCGCTGACCGAGTCCGGATAGTGCTCGAGGTTGAGACCGGTGCCGGCGCCGAGCTCGACCGTGCGCCCGCCGGCGCCCGCGATCAGGTCCCGGCGCCGCTCCCGCATCCCGGCGCGTTCGGTGTCGGCCATGAACCGGTCGTAGCCGGCAGCGAAGACCCGCCCCCAGGTCGCGTCGTAGAGGCGCCGCCCGACCCCCGCGCTCTGGTGTTGGCCGCTCACCCGATCACCTCCCCGAGGAGCGCTTGCAGGTCCCCGGTCGTGCGCTCCCAGCGTAGCTCAGCGCGGCGGCTCCTCGCTCCGGCCGCGAGCTCGGCCCGGAGCCCGTCGTCGCCGAGGCGCCCGATCGCCGCGCTCAGGGCGGCGACGTCGGGCTTGAACGCCGGGATCCCCGAGCGCGGCGCCCTGCCGTCGCGGATCCCCGGCACGAGCACGCCGTTGACGCCGTCGGTCACGACCTCGTTCATCGGCGGGTTGTCGTTGCTGATGATCGGCAGCCCGAGCGCCGTCGCCTCGTACAGGTGCAGGCCGAGGCCCTCCCAGCGGCTCGGGGCGAGGCAGACGTCGGCGTCGGCGAACATCCGCATGTACTCGTCGGCGGGCAGATCGGCCGTGATCAGCTCGATCCGACGGTCGCGGCGGCCGAGCCTCGAGCCGCCGCGGATCATCCGCTCGACCTGCTTCGAGCGGCGCTCCACCTGCGCCTTCAGGACCATTCGCAGGCGCGGGTCGCGCGTCGCCCGGAACGCCTCGATCGTCTCCGCGAGCGGCTTCCGCTTCGACATGAAGCCGCCGGGGAACAGGAAGGAGACGACCCCGGCCGAATGCTCCGGCTTCGCCGACTCGGCCAGCTCGACCAGATCCGGGAAGCAGCCCCAGCGGACCCGGGGGGTCTCGATCCCGAGCTCGGCGTAGCGTCGCTGCTCGCAGGCCGTGATCGAGTAGATCCGGTCGAAGGCGCGGATCGCGGGCTCGACGTGCTCGGAGGCGAAGTGCTCCCAGACGAAGCGGCCCACTGTTCGCACCCCGGCGGCGCGCAACCGTGCGATCTCGTCGAACTGGTAGTTCTGGTCGAACATGACGACGTCGGGGCGGGTGTCCTCAGCCCACGCCAGGTACTCCCCGGCGGGGATCAGGTAGTCGCTGGCGGCGGTGACCCCCTCCTGCGCCCAGACGCCTTCGGTGTCGATCCGGCCCGGGCGGATGTTGCTCTTCCTGGTCGGGCGGGCGAGCACGAACGTCTCGTGCCCGAGCCCCTCGAGCGTGGCGCGAATCTGCCGCGCGACGACCGCCTGGCCGCGGTTGAACCAGTAGGCGACGATTCCGATCCGCATCGCTCGAACCCTTGCATGCCGGGGAGCCGCCCGCCGCTGCGGGAGGGATGCGGACCTGCCGATGGAACCGTCGAACCCCGATGCCGTCACCGCTGCCCACCCGCGGATCGATGCCGTTGGCGACGGCCGTCGCCCTCGCGCCCCCGCCCGACTTCCCGCTCTTCCAGTAGCTGGTCCACCTCGCCCGAGACCCGGGAGACCACCTGCCGGT